>NZ_JBQGCX010001384.1:0-7772 GCF_052038725.1 Actinosynnema sp. | reverse complement strand
GGTACCGTCCTGCCTGCCATGCGAACCCTGCTCATCGACAACCTCGACTCGTTCACCGGCAACCTGGCGCACCTCGTGGCCAGGGTGAACGGCCGCGAGCCCGACGTGATCCGGCACGACGACCCGGACTTCCGGCTCGCCGACCTGCGGCGCTACGACGCCGTGCTGATCTCGCCCGGCCCCGGCAGGCCCGACGACCCGCGCGACTTCGGGCTGTGCGCGGCCGTCGTCGAGCACGCGGAGATCCCGCTGCTCGGCGTGTGCCTCGGCCACCAGGGGCTGTGCCTGGGGCACGGCGCGACCGTGGCGCGGGTGACGCCCCGGCACGGCATCGTGGACGAGGTCGCGCACACCGGGACCGACCTGTTCGCCGGGCTGCCCTCACCGCTGCGCGTGGTGCGCTACCACTCGCTGGCCGCCACCGACCTGCCGCCGGAGCTCGAACCGCTGGCCTGGGCGCCCGGCGACGGCGTGCTCATGGCGGTGCGGCGCCGCGGGCGGCCCGCGTGGGGCGTGCAGTTCCACCCCGAGTCGGTCGCGGGTGAGCACGGGTTCGGGCTGCTGGCGAACTTCCGCGACCTCGCGGGCGGCCGGGCCGCGCCCACCCCGCCCCCACCGCCGCCCGCGCCCGCCGAGGCCGCGCCGAGGCGGCTGCTCGTGCGCTCGCTGGACGTCCACCCCGACCCCGAGGCGGTGCACGCGGCGCTGCACGGCGCGTCCCCCGACTCGTTCTGGCTGGACAGCAGCCGCGCCGACGCCGCGCGCGGCCGGTTCTCGGTCATCGGCGACGCCTCGGGGCCGCTGGCGCGGGTCGCCCGCTACGACGTGACCACCGGGCGGGTCCGCGTCACCTCGGCCGCAGGGGTGGCCGAGCACGACGGCCCGCTGCTCGACTGGCTGGAGGCCGACCTCGCGGCGTGGCGGGTGGACGCCCCGGACCTGCCGTTCGACTTCGCGCTCGGCTGGGTCGGCTACCTCGGGTACGAGCTCAAGGCCGAGTGCGGCGGCGACGCCGTCCACCGCTCCGGGCACCCGGACGCGGCCCTGGTGTTCGCCGACCGCGCCCTCGTCTTCGACCACCGGGAAAAGCGCTGCCACCTGCTCGCGCTCGAAGGCGCGGACGGCGGTTGGCTGGACCGCGCGGAGGAGTTCCTGCGCGCTTTCCGCACCCCCGAGAAGGAATTTCCCGTCCCCCTGCGGGGCGAGGTGGAATTGCGGCACGACCGCGAGCGGTACCTGAAGCTGGTGGACGCCTGCCTGGAGGCGGTCGCGGCGGGGGAGAGCTACGAGGTGTGCCTGACCAACCGGGGCGTGGTCCCCGGCCGGATCGACCCGTGGCGCGGCTACCGGTTCCTGCGCGCCCGCAACCCGGCCCCGTACGGGGCGCTGCTGCGCTTCGGCGAGCTGTCGGTGCTCAGCTGCTCACCCGAGCGGTTCGTGCGGGTCGACCGCTCGGGCGGCGTGGAGTCGGAGCCCATCAAGGGCACCCGGCCGCGCGGGGGCACGCCGGAGGAGGACGCGGCGCTGCGCGCGGAGCTGGCGGTCAGCGTCAAGGACCGGGCCGAGAACCTGATGGTCGTCGACCTCGTGCGCAACGACCTGAGCCGCTGCTCGGAGGTGGGCAGCGTGCGGGTGCCGAGGCTGTTCGCGGTGGAGACCTACGCGACCGCCCACCAGCTCGTGAGCACGGTGCGGGGCAGGCTGGCGCCGGGGCGCACGGCCGTGTCCGCCGTGCGGTCGGCCTTTCCCGGCGGTTCCATGACCGGCGCCCCCAAGATCCGCACGATGCAGATCCTGGACGCGCTGGAAGCCGGGCCCAGGGGCGTCTACTCCGGAGCCCTGGGGTACTTCTCGCTGTGCGGGGCCGCCGACTTCAGCGTCGTCATCAGGACGCTGGTCGCGGACGCGCGCGAGACCGCGTTCGGGGTGGGCGGCGCGGTCATCGCGCTCTCCGACCCCGAGGCGGAATTCGAGGAGACGGCCGTCAAGGCGACCGCGGCCCTCGCGCTGTTCCAGGCGGACTTTCCCGGCAGGTGACCTGCGGTTTCCCCGGCTGCGGCCGTTCGCTCGCGGACAGCCGGGGAAACGCTTGCGCGGCTCAGGAGGCGTGGGCTTCCTGGAACTGCACGACCAGGCCCTGGGGAATGCGACCGCGGTCGGAGATCTGGTGACCCTGCGCGCGGGCCCAGTCGCGAATGGCCTGGGCCTGGGCCTTGTCGCCGGCCTTTACGGTGCTCTTGCCGCCGCCCTTGCGCTGCTTGCGCCCACCGGCGCGGCGCGCCTTGGCCACGAAGTCGGCCAGGGAGTCGCGGAGCTTGTCCGCATTGTCCTTGGAGAGGTCGATGGTGTACTCGACACCATCGAGCGCGAAGGTCACGGTCTCGGCGGCTTCGCTGCCGTCGAGGTCGTCGATGAGCTGGACGACGGTCTGCTGTGCCACTGTTCCTCCGTGTGTGCTCGCATAGCGTGTGTTGCCCTCGACATCTGTAACTACGCCACACGCTTCGTTCGACACCATAGTGCACGGGCTGAATATCGCCTAACCTTTCGTCTGGTAAATGTGACTGATGCCCCCGGACGGGTCATTTCGGGGCTGCGGTTATGTCGGGAAATGCGCGGTCGGGCTCGTGGTCGGGGTCACACCCGGTTGGGTGGCCTATCCTGGAGCGGGTACCCACCTGGGGTAGGGGAAGGCGGGCAGCGGTGCACGGTTACACGGAGGACAAGGACGCCTACCTGAAGCGGTTGCGGCGGATCGAGGGGCAGGTCCGGGGGTTGCAGCGGATGGTGGAGAACGACGAGTACTGCATCGACGTGCTGACCCAGATCTCCGCCGCCACCAAGGCGCTCCAGGCGGTGTCGCTGGGGTTGTTGGACGAGCACCTCAAGCACTGCGTGGCGCAGGCGGCGGCGCAGGGCGGGGAGGTGGCCGAGGAGAAGATCGCGGAGGCCTCGGCGGCGATCGCCCGACTGGTCCGCTCCTGACCCGCGACACGCCGCCCCGCGCGGCGGCGCGCTCGCCTGATCGAGTAGAGTCGTGCCACCGGCCCCCGTAGCCCAATCGGCAGAGGCAGCGGACTCAAAATCCGTCCAGTGTGCGTTCGAGTCGCACCGGGGGCACCACGCCTGACCAGCAATTCACGCTCATCCGCGCTGTTGTGCGCCGTCCCGTCGACCTTCGGTGGCGCCCGGCGCCCGCATTCCCCGTGCCCCGGCCCCGCCCCTCGGCGGCTTTTCGCACCGGGTTCCCCGCGGGACCGCCCGGCGCCTTGTGCGCGCGGCGCGCGGTCGCCGGGGTGTCCGAAGCGCCGGGGTTCTTTTGCCCGAAGGGGCGACACCGGGCGGCCTTCGGGGAAACCGTTCACGGTCGGTGCCCGACGCGGCGCGCGGTGCCCGAGGCGGAACGCGCGCAAACCCCTCCGGAGGGCAGTGCCCGCGCGGATGGCGGACGCGCGGGGGAATTACCGGAAGCGCGCGCGGCGCGGGCCCGGTGTTCACGTCCCGGAACCTTCCCGATCCGCATCGGGGCACCCCCTGGTGAACCGGAGGCGCGCACGGCGCGCGCCTTCGGGAGGTCGCCCACGAACCCGAAGTGATCGCGACGGGACGCGATCCGGTTCACCGCGGGTTCGCCCGAGAGAAAAGCACCCCCCGCGCACGGCCACACCGCGCTTTCACACCGCGAGGTGAGCGGCGCGGAACAACCGGGTGGCGCCGCGCGGGGGAGTGCCGGTCGCACCGGGAAAACCGGCGCGTCCGGGTGTTCGGAGTGGATCGAACGGTTCCGAGCGGCCCTCGGAAGAACACGCGCGGTGTTCCCCCGCCGACCCCCCTTCCGGCCGTCCCCTTCGGACTGCGCCGTTCCGTAGATCGTTTCCCGCCCGCGTCCGAACCGGGCCCTCGAACGGGGATGTCGCCTTCTTCACCCGACCGTGGGCGCGCCGAGCCCCCGGTTGATCTCCATCCCCGGTCGACCCGCCGTTCAACGCCCTCTCCCCGCCCCCCGCTCCTGAGCGCCACCCCTGACCGTTCCGGGTGAAGTGCTGAACACCACCGGGCAATAACGACCCCCGTACGGCTGTCCTGCCGTAGCCTCCGGGGGCCATTCAGAGGTACGACGGCGGGGACGCGCGGGGGTGTCGTGAGGGACCGGCAGCAGCGCCTGGAGCACATGAAGCGCACGTTCGAGGAGCAGTCGGCGAAAGCGGGCGACGTCCAGCGGGCGATGCGCGAGCTGCGCGGCCAGGGCAGGAGCCCCGACGGCGCGGTCACCGTGACCGCGGCCCCGTCGGGCGCGGTGGTCGACCTGCAGCTGACCGAGGAGGCGCTCAGACGCACCCCGTCGGCGCTGCGCGCGGACATCCTGTCGGCCATCCAGATGGCGACGCAGAACGCGACCCAGCTCCTGGACGACGCCGTGGGCCCGATCACGGGCAACCGGCTGGAGCGCATCAAGCAGGGCCTCCGCCACCGCGACCCCGCCCAGGAACCGGGCGACCGCTGAGGGGGCGCTAGGCCCGGTCGTCCGCGAGCGCCTGCGCGCGGGCGGGGTCGACCGGCAGCGACCGGTGGTAGGCCAGGTGCTCGGCGGCGATCCGGTGCCGGGGGTCGCGGCGCAGCGGGCCGAGCGGCTGCCCCGCGTTGACGTGCCGGACGTTGTCGTCCTCGTCCACGTAGAGCGCCCGCGCGTCGAACTGGGCGTGGCAGTTCGGGCACAGGCACAGCACGTTGTCGGTGTGGTCGGGCCCGTGGTGCGGCGCGCCGAGCGCCCGGATGTGCGCGGCGTTGCTGAAGTGCCCGTACCCGAGGTCCAGCCGGGTGCCGCAGAACTGGCAGCGGTCCTCGTGTATCGCCTTCACCAGCGCCGCGACGTAGCGCAACCGCTGCACCGCGCTGGTCGTGCGCTCCTGCCGCGGCGCGGGTTCGAGCACCCGCCCCCGCTCCCACACGACGGCCTTCTCCGCGTCGGCCGTCGGCGCGGGGACCTGCGCGCGGTCGACGACGGTGAACCCGAGCCCCGCCAGCAGCCGGGTGACCGTGGCCTGCCCGCCGCTGAAGTCCGAGGCCCGCAACGGCTCCCGGCCCGCGAGGAACCCGTGCGCGACCCCGACGACGGCCTTGGAGTCGTACTCGCCGCCCTCGTAGACCAGCACGAACCGCCGGGCCTGCCCGAACCCGTACCGCTTCCGGAACTCCTCGGCCCCCAACCGATCGCACTCCGCGATGGCCCGCAGCACCTCGGCCCTGCCCACGTCGGCGTACCCCATGGTGGAAGCCTAGGAGGCATCGCGGAATCCCCGGAATCACCGGGGCGCGCCCGTCCCGCGCGGGGCTTCTGGCACGGTGTTCCGATGAGCATGACCTCGGACTCCGGCCAGCAGCTGAACGCGGCCTTCTCCGTCGTCCCGGACGGCGACGGGCTGGCCGTGGTGCTGGAGAGCGCCGGGGGCAAGGGCCCCGTGGCGGGCCGGAGCCGCAACTCCGACTACCGGACCGCCCTCCAGCTCCTCCTCGCGCGCCTCGGCGCCGCGAACGCCGTGCTGCGGGCCGCGCTGGTCGACTCGCACAAGGTCCGGGAACTCCCCCCGCGGGACCGCAACGTGTTCCCCGGACCGTTCCCCCTGCGCGCGTGCGAGGACTTCGCGGAGCTCCGCCAGCAGCTCACCAGCGGTCAGGGGCGCATCGGCCAGCGGGAGGGCGCGCCCAAGGCCGGGAACAACAGCAAGCGGCTGCGGCTGGAGGTCTGGGTCCCCGGCTACCGCGAGGTGGACGCGCAGAAGCTGGAGGACTACCTCGCCGCCGCGCAGGAGCGCCAGGCCGACCAGCCCGAGCCTCCCCGCAAGCCCGCTTCCCGCGCCGACATCACCTGGCCCGCGACCAAGCTGCTCGACGCCGCCGTCCGCGGGCTCAACACCCACTCCGCCCAGGGCCGCCCCAGCCTCCACAAGCCGCTCACCCTCCTCTGGGCCATCGGCAGGCTGGTGCGCCACGAGCCGCGGCTGGTGACCTGGCCCGAGTTCGAGCGCGAGGTGGGCGACCTGCTCGTCGAGTCCGGCGCGAACCGCACCCCCCAGTACCCCTTCTGGCACCTCGCCTCGACGCCGGACCTCTGGGAGACCCACGGCCTCACCGGCGTCCCGAAGGCCTCCGACACCCACGCCCGAGCGGGCTTCCCCGAGCGGACCGCCACCGCGCTCACCAGGAACAGGCTCCTGCGCGCCAAGATCACCGCCTACCTGGCCAGGACCTACCTCGGCGCCAACGCCCGAGCCGTCCTCCGCAGGGTCGGTCTGGGCACCGCGGACCTCGACCGCCCCGCGACCGCCACCACCCGCGTCGAGCAGACCGCCCTGCGGAGCCTGCTCCTCGACGGTCGTGACGCCGCCCCGTGCGCCCTCTGCGGCGCGGACTACCCGGCCCGCTCGCTGGTCGCCGCGCACGTCAAGTTCCGCACCGCGTGCGAGTACGTCGAGGCGCTCGACCTCGCCAACGTCGCCATGCTCGCCTGCGCCCTGGGCTGCGACCACCTCTACGAGCAGGGCCACCTCACCGTCGCCCCCGACGGCCGCGTCCGCGTCGCCGACACCACCTACCCCGCCGTCCGCGCCCGCCTCGCCGAACTCGACGGCCGCCACGTCCCCGCGCACACCCCGGAATCGCGGGACTACTTCGAGTGGCACTCCACCACCGTCTTCAAGAAACCTGTCGGACCCGTCGGCTAGCCTTGCCCAATGGCTTCCAGCGACGCGGGTGAGGTCCTGCGGAGGGTCTTCGGGTACGAGTCTTTCCGCGGTGACCAGGGCGAGATCGTCGAGCACGTCATCGGTGGCGGCGACGCGCTCGTCCTCATGCCCACCGGCGGCGGCAAGTCGCTCTGCTACCAGATCCCCTCCCTGGTCAGGCCCGGTGTCGGGGTCGTCATCTCGCCGCTGATCGCGCTCATGCAGGACCAGGTCGACGCCCTGCGCGACGTCGGCGTGCGCGCGGGCTTCCTCAACTCCACCCAGTTCCCCGACGAGCGCCAGCTCGTGGAGTCCGAGTTCCTCGCGGGCGAGCTGGACCTGCTCTACCTCGCCCCCGAGCGCCTGCGCCTGGACGCCACGACCCGCCTGCTGGAGCGCGGCGACGTCGCGCTGTTCGCGATCGACGAGGCGCACTGCGTCGCCCAGTGGGGCCACGACTTCCGCCCCGACTACCTGGCCCTGTCGCACCTCAAGGAGCGCTGGCCGGACGTCCCGCGCATCGCCCTCACCGCGACCGCCACCAAGGCCACCCACGCCGAGATCGCCACCCGGCTCGGCCTGGAGGACGCCAAGCACTTCGTCGCCAGCTTCGACCGCCCCAACATCCAGTACCGGATCGTCCCCAAGAACGAGCCGAAGAAGCAGCTCCTCAAGCTCCTGCGCGACGAGCACGCGGGCGACTCCGGCATCGTCTACTGCCTGTCCCGCAACTCCACGGAGAAGACCGCGGAGTTCCTGGTGGACAACGGGATCGCGGCCCTGCCGTACCACGCGGGCCTGGACGCGGGCACGCGCGCGGCCAACCAGTCGCGGTTCCTGCGCGAGGACGGCCTGGTCATGGTCGCGACCATCGCGTTCGGCATGGGCATCGACAAGCCGGACGTCCGGTTCGTCGCGCACCTGGACCTGCCGAAGTCCGTCGAGGGCTACTACCAGGAGACGGGCCGCGCGGGCCGCGACGGGCAGCCGTCCACGGCCTGGCTCGCGTACGGGCTGCAGGACGTGGTGCAGCAGCGCAAGATGATCGAG
>NZ_JBQGCX010001383.1:0-2369 GCF_052038725.1 Actinosynnema sp. | reverse complement strand
GCCCCGCCCCGGGCGGGGGCCCGCACCGCGCCGCCCGCCACCCCGCGGGCGCCCGCCGCCTGGTCGAGCTGTGCGGGAACCTGCCCCTGGCGGTGCGGGCCGCGGGCGCCCGCCTGCACGCCCGGCCCACCCACCGCATCGACCGCTTCGCGGATCGGCTCACCGACGACAGCCGCCGCGTCGCCGAGCTCTCCTACGGCACCCTCGACCTGGGCGCCCGACTGGGCACCGCGGCCGACGCCCTGCCCGGTCCCGCGCGCGCCGTCTGGCTGCTGCTGGGCGCCAGCGACCTGCCCACCATCCCCGTGTGGGCCGCCGCCGCGCTGGTCGACCGCTCCGAGGACGAGACCCAGTGCCTGCTCGACACCCTCGTCGACCACCACCTGCTCGACGTCGCGGAGGGGGACGTGCTCGGCGGCTCCCGCTACCGGCTGCACCCGCTGGTGCGCATCCACGCCCGCCAGCGCTGCCGCACCGAGATCGACACCGCCACTCTGGCCACCGCCCTCGACCGCCTCGGCGAGGTCGCGTCCTGGCTGTCCGCCCGCGCCACCGACATCGCGGGCGGGCGCACCCAGCCCGCCGCCATCCCCGCCGCCATCCCCGCCGTCGTCGAGCGCACCGGCTGCTCCGTGCTGCGCGAGCTCGACGACCAGGCCACCACCTGGCTCCACCCGGAGCGCACCACCCTCGCCCTGCTCACCAGCACCGGCGTCACCCGCCCCCGCCGCCCCGAGCTGGCTGCCTGGGGGACCCGCTTCGAGGGGAGGGGCGTCCATGACGTTCAAACGGCCTGAGGGCGGCGTCCTCGTCGTGTCCGCCAGCCCGCACCCCCGCTCCCGCCCCGACTGGCTCGGCGACCACCTCCGCGCGCTGCTGGCCCACCGCGGCCACCCCACCGCGCACACCCGCGTCCGCGACCTGCCCGCCGCCGCCCTGCTGCTGGCCGACACCGGGCACCGCGACCTGCGCGCCGCCCTCGCCGACGCCGAGGGCGCGGCCGGGATCGTGTTCGTCACCCCGATCTACCGGGCCGCCTACGCGGGCCTGCTCAAGGTCTTCCTCGACGAGCTGCCCCGGCACGGCCTGCGCGACAAGGCCGTGCTGCCGGTCGGGGTCGGCGGAAGCCCCGCCCACCTGCTCGCCCTCGACTACGCCCTGCGCCCGGTGCTCCAGGCCATGGCCGCCCGCCACGTCGTGCGCGGCCACTTCGGCCACGACCGCGAGCTGCCCCTGGACGGCGCGCCGGGCGCGGGCGTCCTGGCAGGCCTCGCGGTCGCCGCGGACACCCTCTCCGCCGCCCTGGTCCCGCTGCCCGCCGAGGTCTGAGATGCCCGCCGCACTGACCGCGCTGCTCATCGTCGTGATCGGACTGCTGGTGGGCTCACCGTCGCCCACCCCGGCGCTCGGGCCGGACGCGCCCGCGCGGCAGTTCTCCGCCGCCAGGGCGACGCCCCACGTCGCCGCGATCGCGAAGGCCCCGCGCCCCACGGGTTCGGCCGCGCACGCCGAGGCCCGCGCCTACCTGCTCGACCGGCTCGCGGAGCTGGGAATCCCGGCCACCGTCCACACCGGATCGGTCGCCACCACGTTCGGCGTCTCCGACACCGGGGGCGACGCGCGCTACGCGGGCGCCCGCGTGCACAACGTCGTCGCCCGCGTTCCCGGCGCCGACAGCACCCGCCCCGTCGCCTTGGTCACCCACTACGACTCCACCCCGGCCGGGCCCGGAGCCAACGACGCGGGCGTCCCGGTCGCCGTCCTGCTCGAAACCGCCCGCGCGCTCGCCGAGGGCCCCGCCCACCGCAACGACCTGCTCCTGGTCTTCACCGACGCCGAGGAAGCCGGGCTCCTCGGCGCCAAGGCCCTGGTCGCCGACCCCGACGCGCTGCCGCCGGACGCCGTCGTGGTGAACGTGGAGGCCAGGGGCGGAGGCGGCCCCACCATCCCCTTCGAGACGGGCCCGGACTCCGGCTGGCTCATCGGCCTGCTGGCCGAGCACGCGCCCCACCCCCAGGCGGGCTCGGTGGTCACCGAGGCCTACCGGTTCATGCCCAACCTCACCGACTTCACCGTGCTGCGCGAGCACGGCCACTCCGGCCTCAACCTCACCTACCTGCGCGAGCTGACCCGCTACCACGGGGCGAACGACACGGCGGACTCCGTCGACCCGGACACCGTCCAGCACCAGGGCGAGACCGTGCTCGCCCTGGCTCGCGCCCTGGTCTCGGCTGACCTCCGCACCCCGCCCGTCGGTGACTCGGCGCACTTCACCGAGTTCGGGCGCGTCGTCCACCACGACACCACCAGGGTCGTGCCGCTGGCCGTGCTGGCCGTGCTGGGCACGGCGCTCGCACTCGCCGGGGCCG
>NZ_JBQGCX010001382.1:0-3147 GCF_052038725.1 Actinosynnema sp. | reverse complement strand
GGATCGCGAGCGCCGTCGTGCGGTCCTTCACGATCTTCGGCGGGACCACCGGCTCGGACGCCTTGTGCTCCACCAGCACCGCCAGGCCCAGCAGCAGGACCGAGCCGCCGACCATCGCGCCGCTCTGCCAGGAGATCCAGTCGAACGAGCCGTCCACGAACGAGATCCAGATCAGCAGCACGCTCACGCCCGCCGCGATCAGGCCCGCGCCCAGGTAGTCGATCTTGACGTTCTCCCGGCGCGCGGTCTGCACCTTCAGCGTCGCCTGGAGCACCAGCAGCGCCACCACGGCGACCGGGACGCCGACGAAGAAGCACCAGCGCCAGCCCAGCCACGAGGTGTCCACGATCAGCCCGCCGAGCAGCGGGCCGCCGACCGTGGCCAGCGCCATCACGCCGCCCAGGTAGCCGTTGTACCGGCCGCGCTCGCGGGGCGGGATCATCGCGGCGATGACCACCTGCACCAGCGCCTGCAGGCCGCCGACGCCGATGCCCTGGAACGCGCGGGCGGCGATCAGCTGACCGGCGCTCTGCGCGAAACCGCTGATCACCGAACCGATGATGAACAGCACGATCGCCGACTGGACGAGCGTCTTCTTGTTGAACAGGTCCGCCAGCTTGCCCCAGATCGGGGTGCTCGCGGTGGCGGTCAGCAGGGTCGCGGTGACGACCCAGGTGTACTGGGTCTGCGTCCCCTCCAGAGCGCCGATGATCTGCGGCAGGGCGGTGGAGACCACCGTGCCGCTGAGCATCGCGACGAACAGGACGAGCAGCAGGCCGCTGAGGGCCTCCATGATCTGCCGGTGGTTCATCGGTTCGCCCGGTTGGTGGTTCCGGGTGTCCGCCGTGGTGGCGGGTGCGCTCATCGCGCGTCCTCCAGTGCTGTGCTCGGGGAGCCGATGGCTCCTGCTACGTCTGCGTTCAAGCGCCCAAGCGCGTCGTTGAACGCGTCGAGTTCCTCGGGGGTCCACCCGGCGAGCGCCCGGTCCATCAGGTCCTCGTACCAGCGGCGCGCGCGGTCCAGCGCCTCCTGCCCGGCGGGCGTGACGACCAGGATGCTGGCCCGCCCGTCCACGGGGTCGGCCTGCCGCTCGACCAGTCCCTGCCCCACGAGCGCGGCGACCGCGCGGCTGACCGTCGACGGGTCGAGCGCGGCCTGGTGCGCGAGCTGCTTGGCGTGGCAGCCGGACGGGTCGTCGCTGATCTTGCTGATCAGCTTGAGCGTCGTGATGAGCCCGGTCGGGACGCCTGTGGCCCGCTCGGAGTGCGACTGCTTGAGCATCCGCACGGTCTTCATGAGGTCCTGGATGCGGTCCTGCATCTCGGAGTGGCGCGGGTTGGCGTCCACGATGAGCCCTCCCTGAGTGGTTGCCCCATACAAGTATCAGGGCAACTTGCGCATTGTGCAAGTTTGCTCATTGGGAAGTTTGTGTGACTGCGGCTACCCTGAACGCCGAAATGGACACCACGGTCGATCTGGACACCACCGTCGGGCTGCGCGAGCGCAAGAAGGCCGCCACGCGCCAGGCCCTGCACGAGGCCGCCCTCAGGCTGGCGATCGAGCACGGCCTCGAACGGCTCACCGTCGAGGCCATCGCCGACGCCGCCTCGGTGTCGCGCCGGACGTTCTCGAACTACTTCGCGAACAAGGAAGAAGCGATCTTCCACGGCCACCGGGCCAGGCTGCGCGCCATCGTCGACCTGCTGCGCGCCCAGCCTGCGGACGTCCCGGTGCGCAGGGCCCTGTTCGACGCGGCCCGCGCCTTCTCCGCGGAGCTGGACGGCCTGGACCCCGCGCTGGTGGCGCAGCGCAGGCTCGTGCGCGGGCACCCGAGCCTGGTGGTGCACCAGGTCGCCGCGCACAGCGCCGTGGAGCGCGAGCTGGCCGACGAGCTGGCGTCCCGGATGCCCGCCGACGACCCCGAGGCGGCGCTGCGCGCGCGAGTCCTGTCGGCGGCGTTCCTGACCACACTGCGCGCGGCGACCCAGCACTGGATCGAGAACCCGGACCGCCCGCTCTCGGACGTGCTCCTGTCGGCCCTGCGGCACGTCGCGGGCTGAGCCCTCCCGGCTGCCGCGTTCGTCCAGCGGTTCCACAGGCGCCGCACAGAGCCCGCACAGCCCGCCCGACCAGGGTGGGCCCCATGCGAGACGACGAGCAGACCTACCGGGGCCGCCGCCTGCCCCGCCCGCACGAGGAGCTGGTGGACCAGGGCCTGGGCTTCGACGTGGGCACCCTGCTGGACCGCCGCCGCGCACTGCGGATCTTCGGCGTGGGCGCGGTGTTCGCGGGCCTGACCGCCTGCGGCGCGGCGGGCACGGCCGCCACGACCGGCGCCACGACGACCGCGCGGGCCACGGGCGAGATCCCCGACGAGACGGCGGGCCCGTACCCCGGCGACGGCTCGAACGGCCCGGACGTGCTGGAGCAGTCCGGCATCGTCCGCTCGGACATCCGTTCCAGCTTCGGCACCGGCAGCGCGGTGGCGGAGGGCGTCCCGATGGCGCTGGAGCTGTCCATCGTGGACGTGGCGGGCGGCGACGTCCCGTTCGAGGGCGTGGCGGTGTACGTGTGGCACTGCGACCGCGCGGGCGGCTACTCGATGTACAGCGACGGCCTGGAGGACGAGAACTACCTGCGCGGCGTGCAGATCGCGGACGCGACCGGGAAGGTGGCCTTCACCAGCACCTTCCCGGCCTGCTACACCGGCAGGTGGCCGCACGTCCACTTCGAGGTCTACCCGGACCAGGCGGGCATCACCGACTCGGCGAACGCCATCGCGACCTCGCAACTGGCCCTGCCGAAGGACGCGTGCGACGCGGTGTACGCCGGGACGGGCTACGAGAGCTCGGTGGCGAACCTGGCCCAGCTGACCCTGGACACCGACAACGTGTTCGGCGACGACGGCGGCGAGTCCCAGCTGGCGACGGTCACCGGCGACCCGGCATCCGGCTACCGGGTGACCCTGCGAGCCCGAGTGGACACCCGAACCGAACCCACCGGTGGCGGCACCCCACCGGGCGGCGGTGGCAACACCCCACCGGGTGGCGGAACACCCCCGACCGGACCGGCCACCGCAGGCCGAACCCGCCCGGCCTGAGGTGAGCCGGTCACCGGCCGGTCCGCCTGCCGGGAGGCGCGGGCTGC
>NZ_JBQGCX010001381.1:0-2978 GCF_052038725.1 Actinosynnema sp. | reverse complement strand
GGGCGGGCCCACCGCTGTTCGCGTTCCGGGGCCGTCCCGTTCCGGACCTGCGCGGTCCGGGGGCGGGCTCAGACCGGGATGATCATGCCGGGGAAGGTCTTCGAGCCGGTGCAGTGCGGGCACTCGCGGCCGTTGTCGATGGTCCTGGGGACGCCGCCGATGACCGCCGCCACCGGGTTCGCCAGGTAGCCCGCGCCGCCGCAGAGGTGGCAGATGGTCCTGGCCTCGGCCGTCACGGTGAACAGGCCGTCCTCGTCGTCCTCGTCCTCCTCCAGCTCGTCGACGACCTCGTCGAAGTCGTCGTCGGCCTCGTCGTCGCCCTCGAACTCGAAGTCGTCGTCGTACTCGTCGTACTCACCGTCGTCGGGCTCCTCGCGGCCGTCGCCGCCAGCCTCGCGATCCGCCATCGAGCCACCCCGAACGTCGCACGCCTTGCAGGAGCACCGATCGTAACCGCCGGGCGCGGGGCGGGCCCCGGACCGGGTCCCGCGCGGGCGGTCAGGGGGCCTGCGGACCGGCTGCGGGCAGGGACACCACGATCGTCAGGCCGCCGCCGGGGGTGTCCTCGGCGGTGATCGCGCCGCCCATGGCCTCGGTGAAGCCCTTCGCCACGCTGAGCCCCAGGCCGACGCCGGGCGCGGCGTCCCGGTCGCCCAGGCGCTGGAACGGGGCGAACACCGCCTCCGCCGTGTGCCTGGGGACGCCGGGGCCGTGGTCCACCACCCGCAGCTCGACGCGGTCGCCGTGCGCGCTGGCCCGGACCGCCACCGCGGGGGTCGCGGCCGTCGCCTCCGGGTCGCCGCCCGCGCGGGGCGCGGGCCTGCGGCTGCCGTGGCGCAGGGCGTTGTCCACGACGTTCGCGACCACCCGCTCCAGCAGGCCGAGGTCGGCCCGGACCGGGGGCAGGTCCTCGCGGACCTCCACCAGCACCCGGTCCCGCTCGTCGATGCCCGCGAGCGCCGCCGCGACCGCCTCGTCGCAGCCGATCGCCTTGAGCACCGGGGTCACCGCGCCGGTCGCGAGGCGGGAGGAGTCCAGGAGGTTGTCGACCAGGCCGGTGAGACGGTCAGCCGACAGCTCGACCGCCTCCAGCAGCTCGGCGGTGTCCTCGGCGGACAGGGTCAGCTCCGGGTCGCGCAGGCTGCCGACCGACGCCTTGATGGAGGTGAGCGGGGTGCGCAGGTCGTGGCCGACCGCCGAGAGCAGGGCGGTGCGCAGCTGGGTGGTCTCGGCGAGGCGGCGGGCGTCCTCGGCCTGGGCGGACATGCGCTGGTGGCGCAGGGCCAGGAGCGCCTGACCGGCGGCGCCCTCGAGCGCCCTGCGGTCGCCCGCCGCCAGGGGCCTGCCGCGCAGGGCGAGGCGCACGTCCGGGTTCACCGGGACGTCCACGTCGGCCTCGTCGGGGTCGGCGCAGGGGTTCGGGCCCGCCGAGGCCACCGGGGTCCAGTCGTGGTCGACGCGTTCGAGGAGGGTCGCGGACTCCTGGGCGAAGTTCTCGCGGACCTGCTCCAGCAGGCGGGCCAGCGGGTCCGGTCCGGCCAGGACGGTGCGGGCGTAGGAGGCGAGCAGCGCGGCCTCGGTGCGGGCGCGGGCGGCCTGGGAGGCGAGCCTGGCGGCGCGGTCGACCACGAGTGCCACCAGGACGGCCACGGTCACCATCACGAGCAGGGTGAGCAGGTTCTCCTGGGCCGAGACGGTGAGGCTGTAGTAGGGCTGGGTGAAGAAGAAGTTCAGCATCCCGGCGCCGATCAGCGCGGCGAGCACCGCCGGGCCGAGGCCGCCGACGAGGGCGACGACGACGGTGGCGAGGAAGAAGCCGACCAGGTCGGTGGAGAAGGTGATGTCCTCGGCCAGCGCGGTCCCGATCCCGGTGACGACCAGCGGCAGCAGGACCGAGAGCAGCCAGCCGAGCGCCTGCCGGGACGGGGTGAGCGGGTTGCGGTCCGGGTGCCTGCGCGGGGGCTGCGGGGACTCGTCGTGCGGGACCATGTGGACGTCGATGCTGTCGGAGCGCGCGATGACCGCGGCCCCGACGCCCCCGTCGAGCGCCCTGGCCAGGCGGGAGCGGCGGGACGCGCCGAGGACGAGCTGGGTGGCGTTGACGCCTCGGGCGAACTCCAGCAGCGCGGTGGGGACGTCGTCGCCGACGACGGTGTGGTAGGTCGCGCCCAGGTCCTCGGTGAGCCTGCGGAAGCGCGACGGGGCGTCCGGCGCGTCCGGGGCGGTGGCGCGCGGGGCCACCGGCAGGACGGTGACCACGAGCAGCTCGGCCGCCGCGCGCAGGGCGATGCGGCGGGCCCTGCGGATCAGCGGCTCGCTCTCCCGGCCGCCGGTGATGGCGACGACCACGCGCTCCCTGGTCTCCCAGGTGTCGGTGATGCGCTGGTCGGCCCGGTAGCGCTGGAGCGCGACGTCCACCTGGTCGGCCACCCAGAGCAGGGCCAGCTCGCGCAGGGCGGCGAGGTTCCCCGGGCGGAAGTAGTCGGCCAGCGCGGCGTCGACCTTGTGGGCCGGGTAGACGTTGCCGTGCGCCAGGCGGCGGCGCAGGGCCTCCGGGGTGAGGTCGACCAGCTCGACCTGCTCGGCTCGGCGGACCGCCTCGTCCGGGACGGTCTCGCGCTGCTCGACGCCGGTGATCCGGCGGACCACGTCGCTGAGGGACTCCAGGTGGTGGACGTTCAGGGTGGTGAGGACGTCGATGCCCGCGTCCAGGAGCTCCTCGACGTCCTGCCAGCGCTTGGGGTTCCTGGCGCCGGGCGGGTTGGTGTGGGCGAGCTCGTCGACCACGACGACGGCCGGGGCCCTGCGCAGGACGGCGTCCAGGTCCAGTTCGGACCGGGGTTCCCCGTCGTGGCGGGTGGTGCGGCGGGGGATCTGCTCCAGGCCGTGCAGGAGCTCGGCGGTGCGGGCGCGGTCGTGCGCCTCGACCAGGCCCACGACGACGTCCGCCCCGCGCTCGCGGCGGCGGTGGGCCTCGT
>NZ_JBQGCX010001380.1:0-1850 GCF_052038725.1 Actinosynnema sp. | reverse complement strand
CTCACGGCCCCTTGCGCAACAGCAGTTTCGCGTCCGCCACGTCCGCCGGGAACACCAGCAGCAGGTGCGCCCCGTCCCTCCGGACGGCGGTCGCGCGCAGGCCCGCCGCGTGCAGGCGGGACAGCAGGACCTGCGCGGCCTCCTCCGTGGGGACCAGGGCCACCTCGCGGAGCAGGCCGAAGTCGGTGCCGGTGTGGTCCGGCACGGCTCGTCTGTCGGCGCCGAACGCCCAGCGCAGCACCAGCGCCAGCAGGCCCAGGGCGACCGCCAGCAGGAGCACGGGGGTGAGCGTCGTCACGGTCCTGAATGGTCCTCCACGTGCGTGCCCGTCGGCAACGGCGCGGCACGGGGACGACACCGTTCAGCGCAGGGGCCAGGGGCCAGGCTCAGCGCAGTCCGGCCAGGACCTCCGCCGTCGACGCGATCCGGGCGAAGCCGCCGCCCCTCAGGTTGACCTCCGTCGCGTGGCACAGCTGGTCCGCCGTCAGGTCCTCCAGGTCGAACGTGTACGTCGCGTCCAACGCCACGGTCACCCGGTACCCCAGGTTCCCCGCCACCCGCGTGCTCGTCTCCACGCACATGTTCGTCTGGATCCCCACCAGCACCACGTCCGCCACACCCCGCTCGCGCAACCAGCCGTCCAGGTCCACCTCCCCGTGGAACGCCGAGTTCACCGACTTGCCGAACACCAGATCCGCCCGCTCGACGTCCAGGAACGCCTGCAGCGCGTTCCCCGGCCGGTCCGGGCGCAGCGGGGAGCCCTCCTCCACCGAGTCGTGCCGCACCAGCACCACCGGGCCCCGCCAGGCGTTCTGCAGCGCCTCGATGTTCGCCTCCGCGTCCGGGTTGTTGCGCGCGCCCCACACCGGGTCCGCGAATCCCTGCTGCACGTCGATCACGATCAGTGCGGTCTCCATGGGCACGAGTCTGGCCGCAGCGGTGCGGGGGCGATCACGCGGCACTAGCGTCGGGGGCATGGGCGAGCACATCAGCGTCGAGCGCACCGGTGACGTCGTGCGCATCACCATGGACCGGGCCGGGCGGCGCAACTCGCTGTCCGGGGACCACCTCGCCGAGCTGCTGGCCGCGTTCCGCGCGGTCGCGGCCACCGACGCGGCCGGGGTCGTGCTGGCCGGGGACGGGCCCGCGTTCTGCTCCGGGCACGACTTCGCCGACGTCGCCGAGCGGGACCTCGGCGGGGTGCAGGAGCTGCTGCGGGTGTGCGTCGAGCTGATGCGCACGATCCAGGCGGTGCCGCAGGTGGTGATCGCGCGGGTGCACGGGGTGGCCACGGCCGCCGGGTGCCAGCTGGTGGCGTCGTGCGACCTGGCGGTGGCCGCCGAGGACGCCTCGTTCGCGCTGCCCGGCGGCGGTGGCGGGTGGTTCTGCCACACGCCCGCCGTGCCCGTGGCGCGCTCGGTGGGGCGCAAGCGGCTGATGGAGCTGGCGCTCACCGGTGACCCGATCGACGCGCAGACCGCGCTGGAGTGGGGCCTGGTGAACCGGGTCGTGCCGCTCGCGTGGCTGGACTCGGCGGTGGACGAGCTGATGGCCCGCGCCACCCGCGGCAGCCGGGCGAGCAAGGCCATGGGGAAGCAGACGATCTACGCGCAACTCGACCGGCCCGAGGCGGACGCCTACGCGATCGCGGCCGAGGTCATGGCGGCCTCGTCGCAGACCCCCGCCGCGCGCGAGGCGATGGCGGCGTTCCTGGAGAAGCGGGACGCCCGCTGGGTGGACTGACGCGGGTGGACTGACGCGGGGGACCGGTCTGGGGGGCCCCCGGGGCCTGAGCGGGCCCGCGGGGCCCCCCCGGCGGCACAGCCCCCTGTTGTAAACCCGCGGGGACC
>NZ_JBQGCX010001379.1:0-2285 GCF_052038725.1 Actinosynnema sp. | reverse complement strand
CATCACCGCCGCGATGCGCGGCCCGACGGGGCTCGACAAGTTCGCCGCGGCCTTCCCGGACCGCTGCTTCGACGACGGCATCGCCGAGCAGCACGCCATGACCTCGGCCGCAGGCCTGGCCATGGGCGGGATGCACCCGGTCGTCGCGATCTACGCCACGTTCCTCAACCGGGCCTTCGACCAGCTCCTGCTCGACGTGGCGCTGCACCGCCAGGGCGTCACCGTCGTGCTCGACCGCGCGGGCATCACCGGCCCGGACGGCGCGTCCCACCACGGCATGTGGGACCTGTCGATCCTCGGCGTGATCCCCGGCGTCCGGGTGGCCGCACCGCGCGACGCGGGCACCCTCGCCGAGGAGCTGCGCGAGGCCGTCGCGGTCGACGACGCCCCCACGGTCATCCGCTACCCCAAGGCCTCCGTGGGCGCGGACCTGCCCGCCGTCGAGCGGATCGGCTCGGTGGACGTGCTCAGCCGCGACGGCGACGACGTGCTGCTCGTGGCCGTCGGCGCCTTCGGCGAGCTGGGCCTGGCCGCCGCCCGCAAGCTCGCCGACCAGGGCATCGGCGTCACCGTGGTCGACCCGCGCTGGATCTACCCGGTGCCGCCCGAGCTGGTCGCCATGGCGGCGAACCACCGCCTCGTCGTCACCGTCGAGGACGGCGGGCGGCACGGCGGCTTCGGCTGGTCCCTGGCCGCCGCGCTGCGCGACGCCGACGTGGAGACCCCGCTGCGCGACGTGGGCGTGCCGCAGGCGTTCCACGACCACGCCGAGCGCGCCGAGGTCCTCGCCGACCGCGGGCTCACCGCGCAGGACGTGGCCCGCCGCATCACCGAGTGGGTCGTCGCCGAGCAGCCCGCGGAAAACCAGGCGACGGCGCGCAAGTAGTCGATCTGACGTTCCCCCTGCCCGCGAGCGGTCGAGGCGGCGATGCCCACCCCGGTCCCGCGCGTAGCAACGGGCAGCAGAGGTGCTTTCCGCCATCCTGAGCCGCCGACCCCCGTGACAGGAGCCGGCGCCCGGCCAAGCGGACCCCCGAGGTCCCCGCCGGGCGCCCGCGTCGCGGGGGTCGGCGCGTGGGAGGGCGGGAGCCGGAGGGGGAGCACCGGTGAAGGTCGTCGTCATGCCGTGGCACCGCGCCGTGCGCTCCCGCGAGGGGGCGCACGTGGGCGAGCTCGGCCCGGGCCGGCGCCGCGTCGGCCGCCGCGACTCGCTGCACCGGGTCGAAACCCGGCTCCAGACCAGCACGCCCTCCTCCCAGGAGATCCCCACCGCCGACGGCGTCCACGTCCGCGTCACGCCCGCCCTCACCTACGCGGTGGTGGACGCGTCCCGGTGCGTGCTGGCCGCCGACTCGCCCACCCAGGTCCTCCACCTGGCCTGCCAGCTGCGCCTGCGCGCCGCCGTCACCGCCCGCGCCCACGACCGGGTCGACCCCGAGCGCGCGGCCATCGCCGCCGAGCTGCACGAGGGCCTGCGCCCCCTGGGGACGAGATCGGCGTCGAGGTGCGCGAGGTGGCGATCCGCGACGTCGTCATGCCGCCCGAGCTGCGCCGCGCCGCCATCGCCGAGATCACCGCCCGCGCCGAGGGCCGGGCCGCCCTGGAGCGCGCCAGGGGCGAGAGCGCCGCGCTGCGCTCCCTGCTCAACGCCGCCCGCCTCGCCGAGGAGCACCCCGTGCTGCTCCAGCTCCGCTCGCTCCAGAACGCCCAGACGGTCGTGGTGGAGCAGAGCGGCGCGCCCCGGCGGGCCGAGCGGGCCAAGCGCGAGGCCGCCGACCAGCACGCCCAGCCCGGCGACAGCCCTCGCTAAGCGCCCTCTCAGGTGCCTGTGGCACCTTTGTCGGCGTGCGCATCCTGGTAGTCGAGGACGAGGCGCCACTGGCCGACGCGATCGCGCGCGGCCTGCGGCGCGAGGGCATGGCCGTGGACGTGGCCTACGACGGGGAGAGCGGGCACGAGAAGTCCTCGGTCACCCGCTACGACGTGGTCGTGCTCGACCGCGACCTGCCCGGCATGTCCGGCGACGAGCTGTGCGGGGAGATCCTCAGCTCGGGGGCGCTCACCAGGGTCATGATGCTGACCGCCAGCTCCGGGGTCGAGGACCGCGTCGAGGGCCTGTCCCTCGGCGCGGACGACTACCTGGCCAAGCCGTTCGCGTTCGACGAGCTGGTCGCCCGGGTCCGGGCGCTGGGTCGCCGGGCCACCCCGGCCGCGCCGCCCGTGCTGGCAGTCGGCGACCTGGTGCTCGACCAGGCCCGCCGCTCGGTCATCCGGGCCGGGCGGAC
>NZ_JBQGCX010001378.1:0-13198 GCF_052038725.1 Actinosynnema sp. | reverse complement strand
CAGCGGGATGACCGCCCGCGGTGGCGACCGTCACCCCCGCGTCCACCCCGCGCCACCGGGCGGCCCCGCCGGAGGGCCCGCGCCGCCCCGCCGGAAGGGGGGAAACCGGGCGCTCTCAACGGTTTCCGCCGCCCCCGACCGCCCCGGCCCGGACAGTTCCCGATGTCGGCCAGGTCACCCGCGCTTCAGCGTCCCGCGAACCCGTTTCGCGCCGTTCGCCCGGTCTTGGCAGGATGGGGAGATCAGCAGCGCGAAGAGGTGGTCACCGTGACGAGCTCGTTCTCCGGCCAGGGGCAGAACCGGCCCGGAATGCCGCCCCGCCTGCCCACGCCGCCCAGCGGCTGGCCGATCGGCTCCTACGCCACCTACGAGGAGGCGCAGCGCGCGGTCGACTTCCTGGCCGACGACGACTTCCCGGTGCAGGAGGTCACGATCGTCGGCGTCGACCTGATGATGGTCGAGCGGGTCACCGGCAAGCTCACCTGGGGCCGGGTGCTCGGCACCGGCGCCGCGTCGGGCGCGTGGTTCGGCGTGTTCGTCGGCGTGCTGCTGAGCCTGTTCAGCCCCACCACCGGCGCGTGGGCGGGACCGATCCTGGTCGGCGTCGTCACCGGCGTCGCCTTCGGCATGATCTTCGCTGCGGTGGGCTACGGCTCCTCGCGCGGCAGGCGCGACTTCCAGTCCGCCAGCCAGCTCGTCGCGGGCCGCTACGACGTGCTCTGCCAGCCCCGCTCCGCCGAGCGCGGTCGCGACCTGCTCGCCAAGCTCGCCATGCGCCCCGCAGGCTCCGGCGAGGGCGGGCTGTAGCGCCCGAGCGCCGAAGCCGCCCCTGGAACGACACCGCGAAAGCCGCCGGGTCCTCCGTGAACCCGGCGGCTTTCGCGCGTGGCCACGCTTTTCCCCATCGCGGTTCCGCGAGCACCACTCGCACCCGCCGCCGTTCTCCGCAGAGCAGCGGTCCACCCGGCCCCCGTTCGGCCCCACCACCGGGCCGACCGCCCGCGCACCCGTCCGGCGGCTCAAACCTTTACCGGCGACGTGGTTTGCCGAACCCCTCGAACGGGTAACGGCCGTTCAGGTCTCTTGCGCTGTTGCAGGTGGTTGCGGCACCTGATCACCGGGCCTAGGTTCGTCCCACCGATCGCCCCCGCGAGGGGGCCGGTGGGGGCACGAAGGGGTGCCGGGCACTGCGGTCTGGCTCCTCCACGTTGTCAGGAAGGAGGCATGACCGATATGGGGATGAGGGGCGCGACACCGCGTCGTCGGCTTGCCGCCGCGGGGGGAGTCGCCGCGCTGGCGGCCTCCGTGCTGGCGGGGTGCGGGTCGGACGGCGGAGGGCTCGTCGTCAACGTGTACAAGTACCCGCAGGAGAGCTTCCAGCAGATCGTCGACCGCTGCAACGCGGACGCGAACGGGTACGAGATCGTCTACCACAAGCTGCCCCGCGAGGCCGACGGCCAGCGCGAGCAGCTGGTGCGCAGGCTCGCCGCGGGCGACACCGGCATGGACGTGCTCGGCCTGGACGTCACCTGGACCGCCGAGCTCGCCGAGGCGGGCTGGATCAGGGAGTTCACCGGGCAGGCCAAGAGCGCCGTCGAGGACGGCACGCTGGAGACGCCGCTGGAGACCGCCCGCTACCAGGGCAAGCTCTACGCCGCGCCGGACAACACCAACGTCCAGCTGCTCTGGTACCGGGACGACCTGGTGCCCACCCCGCCCACCACGTGGGCCGAGATGGTGGAGATGGGGGCCAAGCTCAAGGCCGAGGGCAAGCCCGGTCTCGTGCAGGCCACCGGCAAGCAGTACGAGGGCCTCGTCGTCCTCTACAACACGCTGGTCAACTCCGCGGGCGGCACGATCGTCGACGAGTCCGGCACCAAGGCCGTCGTGGACGACAACGCGGTGAAGGCGCTGGAGGTCCTCAAGGAGTTCGCCACCTCCGAGGTGGTCGACCCGTCGTTCTCCAACGCGGCCGAGGACCAGGCGCGCCTGGCCATGGAGGAGGGCAAGGCGGCCTTCCAGCTGAACTGGCCGTTCGTCTACGCCGCCGCGCAGAAGCGCCCGGAGCTGGCCCCGCACTTCAAGTGGGCCCCGTACCCGGCGATCGACGAGGGCACCCCGTCCAAGGTGACCGTCGGCGGCATCAACTACGCCGTCAGCTCCTACAGCGAGCACCCGGACGAGTCGTTCGACGCGATCACCTGCCTGCGCAACGCGGAGAACCAGAAGTTCGCCGCCATCAACGACGGCGTCCCGCCGACCATCGAGTCGATCTACTCCGACCCGGAGATGGAAAAGCCGTACCCGATGAAGGAAGCCATCCTGGAGACGCTCAAGACCGCGAGCATCCGGCCGAGCACCCCGGCGTACCAGAACGTCTCCACGGTCATCTCCACGATCCTGTCGCCGCCCGCGAGCATCGACCCGAAGGCCACCGCCGAGCGGCTCAAGTCCGAGCTGCAGGACGCGCTCGACTCGAAGGGGGTCCTGCCGTGAGCCAGACCGCCGATGCGCCCACCTCGGACAGAGCCGCCAAGGCCCCGCTGGACAAGAGGGCCAAGGCCGCGCTGAGCGAGGGCAAGCGCGCCGAGCGCCGACTCGGGCTGCTGCTGTGCCTGCCCGCGATCCTCATCATGGCCCTGGTCGCGGGCTACCCGATCCTCTACTCCTTCTGGCTGTCCCTGCAGCGCTACGACCTGAAGTTCCCGGACCGCCAGGAGTTCGTCTGGTTCGAGAACTACGCCACCGTGCTCTCCAGCCCGTACTGGTGGGACGCGCTGTGGATCACCCTGATCATCACGTTCGTGTCCGTCGTGCTGGAGTTCGTGCTCGGCATGGCGCTCGCGCTGATCATGCACCGCACCCTGGTGGGCAAGGGCATCGTCCGCACCGCCTCGCTCATCCCGTACGGCATCGTCACCGTCGTGGCCGCGTTCTCGTGGCGCTACGCCTGGACGCCGGGCACCGGCTACCTCGCGGAGCTCGCGGGCGGCGACCCGGTGCTGACCGAGAAGGTCCCGGCCATCATGGTCGTGATCCTGGCCGAGGTCTGGAAGACCACGCCGTTCATGGCGCTGCTGCTCATGGCGGGCCTGGCGCTGGTCCCCGAGGACCTGCTCAAGGCCGCCGCCGTCGACGGCGCGAGCCCGTGGCAGCGGTTCGTCAAGGTCATCATCCCGGTGATGAAGCCGGCCATCCTGGTGGCGCTGCTGTTCCGCACCCTGGACGCGTTCCGCATCTTCGACAACCTGTTCGTGCTGACGGCGGGCTCGCAGGGCACGTCGTCGGTGTCGATGGTCAGCTACAACAACCTCATCAAGGGCCTGAACCTCGGCATCGGCTCCACCATGTCCGTGCTGATCTTCGTGGCGGTGGCGATCATCGCGTTCATCTTCGTCAAGCTGTTCGGCACCGCTGCCCCCGGTAGCGACAACACGGGGAGGCGCTGATGGCCGGGACCGGAGGAGCCGTCACCACCGGCCGCAAGGCCCGCTGGGCGGTGCTCAACACCGTCGTCGTCGCCTACGCGCTGATCCCCGTGCTGTGGATCGTGTCGCTGTCGTTCAAGACGCCCGCGACCCTGGCGGACGGGAACTTCATCCCGCGCGAGTGGACCCTGGAGAACTACCAGGCGATCTTCACCACGAGCGAGTTCGTCCGGGCGCTGGTGAACTCGATCGGCATCGCCCTGATCGCCACCGCGATCGCCGTCGTGTTCGGCACCATGGCCGCCTACGCCATCGCCAGGCTCGACTTCCCCGGCAAGCGCGCGCTCGTCGGCGTGTCCCTGCTGGTGTCGATGTTCCCGCAGATCTCCCTGGTGTCGCCGCTGTTCGAGATCGAGCGCACCCTCGGGCTGTTCGACACCTGGCCCGGCCTGATCCTGCCGTACACCACGTTCGCGCTGCCGCTGGCGATCTACACCCTCTCCGCGTTCTTCCGGGAGATCCCGTGGGAGCTGGAGAAGGCGGCGAAGATGGACGGCGCCACCCCCGGCCAGGCGTTCCGGCGGGTCATCGCCCCGCTGGCCGCGCCGGGCGTGTTCACCACGGCCATCCTGGTGTTCATCTTCTGCTGGAACGACTTCCTGTTCGCCATCTCGCTGACCTCCACCGAGTCCTCGCGGACCGTGCCGGTCGCGCTGTCGTTCTTCACCGGCAGCTCGCAGTTCGAGGACCCGACCGGTTCCATCGCCGCCGCGGCGGTGGTCATCACGGTCCCGATCATCGTGTTCGTGCTGTTCTTCCAGCGTCGCATCGTGGCCGGGCTGACCTCCGGCGCCGTCAAGGGGTGAGTGGGCGTGGCAGAGATCGTTCTCGACAAGGTGAGCAAGCAGTACCCCGACGGCGCGGTGGCCGTGCGGGACGTGGACCTGGAGATCGGTGACGGCGAGTTCGTCATCCTCGTCGGCCCGTCCGGCTGCGGGAAGTCCACCACCCTCAACATGATCGCGGGCCTGGAGGACATCACCTCCGGCGAGCTGCGGATCGGCGGCGAGCGCGTCAACGAGCGCGCGCCCAAGGACCGCGACATCGCCATGGTGTTCCAGTCGTACGCGCTCTACCCGCACATGACCGTGCGGGAGAACATGGCGTTCCCGCTGCGGCTGGCCAAGGTCGACGACGCCACGGTGCAGCGCAAGGTCAAGGAGGCCGCAGACATCCTCGACCTCGGCCAGCACCTGGACCGCAAGCCCGCGAACCTGTCCGGCGGCCAGCGCCAGCGGGTCGCGATGGGCCGCGCGATCGTGCGCAGCCCCAAGGCGTTCCTCATGGACGAGCCGCTGTCGAACCTCGACGCCAAGCTGCGCGTGCAGATGCGCACCTCGGTGTCGCGGCTGCAGAAGCGGCTCGGCACGACCATGGTCTACGTGACCCACGACCAGACCGAGGCGATGACCCTGGGCGACCGGGTCGTGGTCATGCGCGGCGGGCACGTGCAGCAGGTCGGCGCGCCCCAGCACCTCTACGACCACCCGGCCAACCTGTTCGTCGCGGGCTTCATCGGCTCGCCGTCGATGAACTTCGTGCCCGCCGGGATCGAGGGCGACCAGCTGCGCACCGCGCTCGGCGACATCCCGCTCTCCGCGCGGGTCAAGTCGCTGCTGGCGCGCGAGGACGCGCCCCGCGAGGTCATCCTCGGCCTGCGGCCCGAGCACTTCGAGGACGCCAGGCTCGTGGACGAGTCGGTGCGCGGGTCGGGCGTCACGTTCACCAGCAACGTGGACGTGCTGGAGTCGATGGGGTCGGACAAGTACGCGTACTTCGGCGTCGACGGCGAGCAGGCCACCTCCGCCGAGCTGGAGGAGCTGGCCGCCGACGCGGGCTCGGTCGACGTGCCCGGCTCCGGGGTGTCCCTGGTGACCAGGCTGTCGGCGGCGTCCACCGCGGTGGAGGGCGAGCAGGCCGAGGTGTGGTTCGACGCGGACAAGGTGCAGCTGTTCGACCCGTCCAGCGGGCGCAACCTCACCTACGCGGGCGAGTGACGCGGGCGAGTGACGCGGGCGGGTGAACCGGTGAGCGATCCGGCGCGGTGATCGGCTGAGCGGTCGCGGACCGCCCTGCGGCGGTCCGCCTACCGCACGGCTCAGGAAAGGGGACGCCCGGCGACGCGGGGCGTCCCCTTTCGCGTGAACCGGGGGGTGCGGGCCGACCAGCCGGGACCATAGGCCGCGCTGAACTCCATAAGCCATTCAGCGCAGCCCGAACGCAATTCGCCGCAACCCGGCCCGCACCGCTCAGCGGCCTCCCCAAGCTGGTCGAAGCAGGGAAGAGCACGGGAGAACCGCTGCGAGGCTTCTGGTTAGGGGAGTGGTGCGCGCTATGGGTGCTCTGGCCGGGAAAGCGGTCGTCGTCACGGGGGCGGGACGGGGACTGGGTGAGGCCTACGCCGAGCAGGCGGCCAGGGCGGGCGCTTCGGTGGTGGTCAACGACGTGGACGCGGACACGGCCGAGCGGGTCGCGGAGCGCATCCGGGACTCGGGCGGGACCGCGGTGGCCAGCGGGCACTCGGTCGCCGACCCCGCGCAGGCCGAGAAGATCATCCGCACCTGCGCCGACGAGTTCGGGCGGATCGACGGGCTGGTCAACAACGCCGGGGTGAACTACGAGTCCAAGCCCTGGGAGGACGACCCGGAGCAGATCCGGCGCACCGTCGAGGTGAACCTGCTCGGGGTCATCTACACCGGCGTCGCGGCGATGCGGGCCATGCGCGAGCAGGGCGGCGGCGGGTCCATCGTGAACATCGGGTCCGGCGCCTACCTGGGGCAGCGCAAGCTCGGCACGTACTCGGCAACCAAGGGCGCGGTGGCCTCCCTCAGCTCGTCGTGGGCGCTCGACCTGGAGCCGGACGGGATCAGGGTCAACTCGGTCTGCCCGGTGGCGCACACGCGGATGGTGGTGGCCTCGCCGCGCGCCAGGAGCGTGGTCACGACCGACCGGGTGCCCGCGAAGGTCGCGCCGCTGGTGGTGTTCCTGCTCGGGGACGCGGCGCGCGGCATCACCGGCCAGGTGGTCCGGTGCAACGGCAAGCACCTGCACCTGGTGGGGCACCCGCAGTTCAAGCAGCCGATCCTGGAGAGCGACGCGTGGGACGACGCGGCGGTGGAGCGGGCGTTCACCGAGCTGTTCCAGGCGCACCTGGAGCCGTACGGGCTGGAGAAGCGGATGCCTCCGCTCACCCGCGAGCTGATCGCGCCCGCGCACACCCGCTAGGGCTCCCGGACCGCCGGTCGTTCCTGCCACGATCGGGGCATGGGCAAACCCAGAGCCACGGACTGGCGGCTGGTGGTGCGCACGCGGGTCGAGCGCGTGCGCGCCGACCTCGCCGCGCTCGGACCGGTCGACCCGCTGGACCAGGAGAGCGCCCGGTGGCGCGAGGTCGCCGAGCGGGAGGCCGCGGTCGTGGACGAGGTGCTGGAGGGCGACCTCGGCCGGTGGCGGACGATCGCGGCGTGGTGGTCCGGGTGGCGCATCGAGCGGGGCTGGCGGGCGCTGCACGAGGCGGAGATCGCCGTGTCGGCGGCCTCGCCGGGGTTCCTCGGGCGGTTGCCGGGGCTGGTGGCGCGGGTCGCCGAGCAGCTGGACGAGACCGATCCCCGGCGGCGGGCCCTGGAGGAGCTGCGGCCGGGGGAGTTCCCGGTCGGGGTCGAGCGGGCGGTCGTGGTGGACGCGCTCCGGGCCGCGTTCGACCGGTCGGACTTCGCGCACGCCGGGTCGCGGGCGCTGCGGAACAAGCTGATCGCGGCCTCGGCGGTGCTGCTCCTGGTGAACACCGCGCTGGGGGTCGTCGGGCTGCTCAGCCCCGGCTACCTGCCGCTGTGCGTGCGACCCGAACAGCTGGCCGCCGTGTGCCCCACGGGCGCGGCGGCCGGCGGTGCCGACGTGTGGCTCGTGCAGGCGCTCGGGGGCTTCGGGGCGGTGCTGGCGGCCGTGGTGCTGCTGCTGCGGCGCAGGCCCAGCCTGACGCCCTACGTGACCGTCGGGTACCAGGCGACGATCAAGGTCCTGCTCGGGGCGTCGCTGGCGGTGGTGGGGGTGCTGGCGCTCGGGGCCGGGGTGACCACCGGGCTGATCGGGGTGTCCTCGCAGTCGGCGCTGCTGCTGTGGGCGGTGATCCTCGGCTACTCGCAGCAGGTCGCGACGCGGCTGCTGGACAGCTACGCGGACCGGGTGCTGGAGCAGGCCCGGCCGCTGCCGGGGCACGGCGGCGAGGGCTGAGGGGACAATCGCCGTCGGAGGTCCCGAGGGCCTCCGACGACGATGGACTTCCCGACCGATGAGGAGGGGCGGCCGGTGCGCGCGCTCACCACCCTGGCCTTGGCCGTGCTGCGCTTGCTCGACGAGCGGGACCAGCACCCGTACGAGGTGCGGCAGCGGATGAAGGACGAGGGGCTCGACCGGATCGTCAAGGTCACCCACGGGGCGCTCTACCACGCGTTCGAGGGGCTGGCGAAGAGCGGCCTGATCCGGCCGGTCGAGACGGTGCGCGACAGCGGGCGGCCCGAGCGGACGGTCTACGCGATCACCGAGGAGGGGCGGCGGGTCGCGCGGGAGCGGCTGCGGGAGCTGCTGGGGGCGCCCGTCCCCGAGTACCCGGTCTACTGCGCCGCCCTGGCGTTCCTGAGCCTGCTGCCGCCCGAGGAGGTCGTGGCGCGGCTGGAGCGGCGGGTGGTGCTCCTGGAGTCCGAGCTGGCCGGGGTCGAGGCCGGGTACGCGGCGCTCGTGGAGCAGGGCGTCGCGGGCGTCGGGGTGGTCGAGGTCCGCCACGTCCGGGCGCACGTGCGGACGGACCTTGAGCTCACCCGCGAGCTGGTGGAGGACGTCCGGTCGGGACGGGTGACCTGGACCGCGGACGCCGAGGGCTGACGGCGGGCCGAGGGGCGCCCCGCGCCTCGCCCGCCCGGCGTCCCCGGCCCGCGCTCCCCGCCCCGGCCTCTCCAGGGGTGAAAACCCCGCGTGTTCCGGTGCCCCGCGCCGGGGTTCCGGGTTAGCGTCTGCCCGTGCTCGCCGAACTCTTCCGCCAGTCGGCCAGGGACTGCGCGGGAGCCAGTCCGCTCACCTCCACCCTCCTCGCCGCCGCCTCCGCCGACCTCGACTCCGGTGGCCCCACCAGGCGGGTCATGGCCAACGCCGAGCGGGCGCGCGCCGGGGACGTGCCCGCGCTGCGCTTCGCCGCCGCCGTGCACCGCGTCGTGCTGGAGGGCCGCGCGCCCGCGCTCGCCGCGCACTACCCGACCGTCGGCGGCTCCCCGGAGCTCGGGGCGCTCTGGGCGGACGCGCGCGGGGTCGTCGAGGAGCACGCGGACGAGCTGCGGGCCCTCGTCGACACCACGACGGTGCAGACCAACGAACCCGGCCGCAGCGGGCCGCTGTTCGGCGGGCTGCACACCGCCACCGCCCTGGCCGCTGCCGCCGCCGGTCGGCGCACGCCGTTCCCGGTGCGGCTGCTGGAGGTCGGGGCCAGCGGCGGCCTCAACCTGCGCCCGCACCGGATCGCCTACCTGCACGGCGACCGGGTGTTCGGCGACCCTGGCAGCCCGCTCCGGCTCGACACCGGCTGGAGCGGCGAGCCCGACGGCGACCTCGACCGCCCGCTCCGCCTCGTGGGCCGCGGCGGCTGCGACCCCAACCCGGTCGACGTGTCCACTGTGGACGGCCGTCAGCACCTGCTCTCGTTCGTGTGGCCCGATCAGCGCGAGCGCTGGACCCGGCTCGGGGCCGCGCTGGACCTGGCCGCCGTCGACCCGGTCCCGGTCCGGCGGGCCCCGGCGTCCGAGTGGCTGGGCGAGCAACTCGCCCGGCCGGAGCGGGACGTGCTGACGGTGGTGTGGCACTCGGTGGTGTGGCAGTACGCGTCCGCCGCCGAGCGCGCCGCCGGACGCGCGGTGCTCGCGTCCGCCGCGGAGCGGGCCACCGCGGCGGCTCCCCTGGCGCTGCTGGTGTTCGAGCCGCGGCGCGGCCACGACCCCGCCCTGCCCCACGAGTTCCAGCTGCTGCTCAAGCTCTGGCCCGCGGGCCGCTCCCTGCGGCTCGGGGCGGGCGGGCCCCACGGGACGCCCTTCACCTGGGAGAGCGCGCCCTGGGTGTGACGGTCGGGGTCAGGGCTGGCCGGCGATGATCACCGTCACGCTGGCCAGCCAGCACAGCAGGAGGGTGAGGACCCAGAACAGCGGGTTGGTCAGGAGCCTGGTCATGGTGGGGTTCCCGTCGGTCGGGGCGTGCGGGGGGAGGCGACTACAGCCAGCGGTTCCGGCGGAATATCCGGTACAGCGCCAGGCATCCCATCAGGATCACCGCGATCACCAGGGGGTAGCCGAACCGCCAGTGCAGCTCGGGCATGTAGTCGAAGTTCATGCCGTACACACCGACCACCATCGTCGGGACGGAGATGATCGCCGCCCACGAGGTGATCTTGCGCATGTCGCCGTTCTGCTGGAGCGTGATGGTCGCCAGCACGGCGTTGACGAGCGTGGTGAGCAGCTCGTCGAAGTTCATGACCCGCTCGGACACCTCGGTGAGGTGGTCGTCCACGTCGCGGAAGTAGGACCGCACCTGCTCGGGGATCAGCGGCGTGTAGCCCTCGGCCAGCCTGCGCAGCGGCACCGCCAGCGGCATCACCGCGCGCCGCAGCTCCAGCACCTCGCGCTTCATCAGGTAGATCTGGTCGGAGCTGACCCCGCCGCGCGGCGCGAACACCAGCGCTTCCATCTGGTCGATGTCGCTCTCGATCTTCGACGTCACGTCCAGGTAGTTGTCCACCACGTGGTCGGCGATCGAGTGCAGCACGGCGGCCGGGCCGATGCGCAGCTTGTCCGGGTCGCTCTCCAGCTGCTTGCGCACCACGGCGAGCCCGGAGTGGTTGCCGTGCCGCACGGTGATCACGAAGTCGCGGCCCAGGAACACCATGATCTCGCCACTCTCGACGATCTCGTTCGCGGTGCTCGGCGACTCGTTCTGCACGTACCGGACGGTCTTGAACACCATGAACAGCATGTCGTCGTACCGGTCCAGCTTCGGCCGCTGGTGCGCGTGCACCGCGTCCTCGACGGCCAGCTCGTGCAGCCCGAACGTCTCGGCCACGCCCTGGATCTGCTCCTCGTCCGGCTCGTGCAGGCCGATCCAGACGAACCCCTCGCGGCGCTTGCGCACCTCCTCGACCGCGTCGGTGTGCGTCCAGCGTCCGGGCAGCCTGCTGCCGTCGACGTACACGCCGCAGTCCACGACGTACGCCGACAGCGGCACGGGCAGCGGGGCGCGGGCCGACTCGGTGCGGCGGGCGCGAACGGCGGAACGGCCTCTGAAACCGCTCAAACCGCCGAAAGAGGGCAGGCTGGGCACGGTGTACCTCCGGAGGGTGCGGGCGCGTCGAAGGTGGAGCTGTGGAACGACGACGGCACGTCCCCGACCGGGAGCAAGGGCCTAGCTGCGGGAAGCAGACCCTCCGATGAGGACGCGCGAGGTACTCGCAGGATGGGGATCGTTGCTCATCGCGACTCCTCACCTCCTCAGGTAGCGGTCCGGGCTCATCCCACGCATGGAGAGCCGCACGAACCGCTCCAGATCCTACTCCCGTCCGGTTCACGCTGTCGTGCAGCCCGGCCGGGAGGCCCGTCACACCGTTCGGGACGTCTGTCACACCGGGCGCGACTCCGGGGCCGCGCGGCTCCCGCGGCGGGGTGCGCGGCGCCGTGACCAGCGGGTGAGCCGCTCCGCGCGGTGCGGGACCGCCGGGTCTGGCCCCGAGCCCGGCGGGGTACAACAGGGGCGGGGGCCGCGCCCCCACCCCGGAGGCGACGACGCCCCAGCGCTCCCCGTCCGGGGGGCCGAGGGCCGTTCGCGCCGAGGCGGCAGGCCCGAGCGAAGGAGCGAAGTGACCTCACTGGAACTGGTGCGGGAACGGCTGGCGTCGTTCGCGGAGCGCGGGGCGGCCGACGTCTCCCCGCTGTACGCGCACCTAGCCGCGCGCGCCGCGACCGACGACGCGGTGGCCGGTCTGCTGACCGCCGCGCCGGAGCGCTTCGCGCACCCCACCCTGCTGCTGGCCGCCGTGCACCGGCTCGCGCAGGCCGAGCCCGTGCACCCGCTGTCCCGCTACTACCCGACGCTCGGCGGCACCCACGGTCCCGACGAGGGGACCTGGCCGCTGTTCCGGGACTTCGTGCTGGAGCGGGCGGACCGGGTGCGCGAGCTGATCTCGACCCGGAGCACCCAGGGCAACGAGGTCGGCAGGGCCGCGCTGCTCTACCCGGCGCTCGCCCGAGTCAAGGGCCCGGTGGGGCTGGTGGAGGTCGGCTGCTCGGCCGGGCTGCTGCTGGGCATCGACCGCTACTCGTACCGCTACCAGAGCGAGCAGGCCGGGCAGGTCGCCGTCGGACCGGCCAAGGCGACGGTGGGCGTGCACTGCGTGCTGGAGCTGGCCCCCGGAGCGACGATGCCCAAGCTGCCGAAGTCGGTGAAGGTCGGCGCCAGGATCGGCCTGGACCGCGCGCCCGCCGACCTGGAGGACGAGGAGACCTACGCCTGGCTGGAGGCCTGCGTCTGGGCGGACCAGCCGGAGCGCCTGCGCCTGCTGGGCGTCGCGGCGGCGGCCCAGCGCAAGGCGAAGCCGGAGTTCGTGACCGGCGACGCGGTGGCGGACCTCGCCAAGGCGGTGGCCCTCGTGCCGGAGGACCAGCCGCTGGTGGTGCTGACGAGCATGGTGCTGCCGTACGTGCCCGTGGTCGGCTTCGTGGACGCCCTGCGCGCCCTGGGGCGCCCACTGACGTGGGTGAGCCTGGAGTCGTACGGGACGGGGCTCGAGCACCTGCTGCCGGGCCGCGCGGAGCTGGAGGACGGGCACGTGGTCGGGCTGGTGCGGGTGGAGGACGGCGAGGTGCGCTCGGCCGAGGCGCTGGCGCTCGCCGCCCCGAGGGGGCAGCGGCTGACCTGGCTGGTGTGACGGGCGGAGGCGGGGGAGCGGCTTGCCCAGGGGGGCCGGGTCCGCCGGGGCTCGCAGGGGACGCCGGGCCTGCCGGGGCTCGCCCAGAGGGGGCTTGGTCCGCCGGGGCTCGCCCAGGAAGCACCGGGTTCGTCGAGGCTCGCTCAGGGGGGCGCCGGGCCCGCCGGGGTTCGCTCAGGGGGCGCCGGGCCCGCCGAGGTTCGCTCAGGAGGCATCAGGCCTGCCAGGGCTCGCCCAGGGGGCGCTTGGCCCGCTGAGGCTCGCCTCGAGGGCACTTGGCCCGCTGGCGCACCCAGATGGGCACCCGGTCTGTCGGGGCCGTCCCGAGAGACGAGCCGCTCCCCGCCCGAGGCCGCCCGACGCGCGGGCCGGGGCGCACCTCCGCCTGTGGCGCTCGGCTGGCGGGCAGGGGCACTCCACCCGAGGGCACCCGGCCTACGGACCGGGGCGCCCGCTCAGGGACGCACCTCAAGGGGGGCGCCTCAGAAGCCGGCCCGACGGAACTGGCCCCAGGAGTCGACCCGACGGCACCGGCCCTACGGCACCGGCCCGACGACGGAACCGGCGCCAGGAGCGGCCGCTTCCGGAGTGGGCCGCTTCCGGGGCGGGCCACTTCCTGGGTTGGCCGCTTCCGGGGTGGGCCCGACGGATGATCAAGATCACATCATCGCCCTCCGCCCGCTCATCTCACCCCATCTCGGTGCGCTCGCCCTGTTCAGCGCTCACTGAGACCGCGCAGGTGAAGCCCTGGTCACCCACC
>NZ_JBQGCX010001377.1:0-4271 GCF_052038725.1 Actinosynnema sp. | reverse complement strand
GACGAGATCCGGATCAGTTGGAACACCAAGCAGTTGCACGACCTGGCGCTGGCGCGGGCCCGCGCCTCCCAGGGGCGCGACCACACCCCGGACGAGCTGTGGGGCGAGGTCTTACCCGCCGAGGTGGACGGCGAGCCGACTGCCGACTACCTGTTCACCCGCAGCCTCCCCCGCCCGCGCGACGTGATCCAGTTCCTCAACCAGTGCCGCGACACGGCGCTCGCCGCCGGGCGCCACCGGATCACCGAGGACGACGTGCGCGAGGCGACCCTGGTGTTCTCCCGCTGGAAGACGCGCGACCTGCCGAAGGAGTACGGCACCCGGTTCCCGTTCCTCACCGAGCTGCTGGTGGTGTTCCGGGACGCGTCCCACCTGCTGACCAGGGACGGGATCGCCGAACTGCTCCTGGTCCACCAGGACTCGCTCATGCAGCGCCACAGCCGGTACGAGGACCTGCTCAACGCTGACGTGGTGATCGAGCTGCTGTTCTCCGTGGGCTTCCTCGGCGTCCGCCGACGTGGCCGCCACGTCTACGGAGGCGCCGAAGAGCGGGCCGTGCAGCCGTACGAGTCCGACTTCTGCGTGCACCCCTGCTTCCGGCCCGCGCTCAACACCACCGAACCGCCCGCGCTGGCCGCGCTGGAAATGCCCCCCGACCACGGCGTCGTCGTCCAGACCGGTTACATCCAAGGGGGGATCAACACCAGCAACTCGTTCGGCGGGGCGGACGTGGACATCTCCCCCAGGGACGACGAGCGGGGCTGACGGCCCGACGCGGTGCGTCCGCGCCCGTGCTGGCTGGTGGGACGCCCGGCCAGGACCAGCGGCGGACGAGACCCGGCCTCGCCGCCACCGCGTCCGGTGGCCACCCGGTTGATCCGCCCGACCGCACCCGCGACCCGCTTGCGCGCGGCCGGAACCGGCACCGGCGCAGGGGAGGAACGGGGAGATGGCTCGCGCGCTTGTCGACAAGGCCGCCGTGCCCGCCGAGGTCCTGCGCGGTGTCAGCGAGGTCAAGTCCACCGTGGACGAACCGCCCGTGCGCACCCCCGCGCCCGAGGTCGTCGGCGCCGTTCGCGAGCTCGCCCACCGGGAGCGGAAAGCCGTGGTGCTCAGCGACGCGGTCGAGGACGCGCTGCTCGACGCCCTCCGGGACGCGGGGCAGGGGGACGCGGGCGACGGGCCGGCGCTCGTCACCGTCGAGCACCTCGGGCGGGCGCTGCTGCGGTTGTCCGGCACGCGGGTCGCGGAACTGCTGGCGCGCGACGGGTTCACCGCCGAGCAGGTGCGCATCGGGCCCGCTGGCGCCCCACCTCCACGCCTTCGCAGGCTCGCAGGCCGTCCGGGGCGGGCGGGACGCCACCACCGCGTCCGACCTGCTGCTCGCCGTCCTCGCGCTGGACGAGCTGCTCCACGCGCACGGCGAGGCGCTCAAGCCGGAACTGCTGCCCGCCAACGACGCGGGCGCCGTCCTGCGCTCCTGCGGCGCGGACGCCGACGCCCTGCGCGACCTCGTCCCCACCGGCCGGGTCTTCACGGGCAGGCCGTTCCTGGTCGCCCCGAAGGTGGGTGGTGAGGAGGAGAACTCCACGCGGCTGAGCCCGGCCGCCGAGCGGGTCATGGGGGCGGTGCGGCAGCGGGTCTCGGACGGGGCGCGGTTCGGCACGCGCCTGCTCGTGCGGGAACTGCTCGACGACGAGGGCGGCGAGGTCGCGAAGCTGCTGGCGCGCCAAGGGCGCGGACGTGGAGCGGTTGCGCGCGGGGCTCCAGGCGTAGGGTCGTCGCGCAGGGACGAGCACACGGGGCGGTCGGGTGGACGAGGCAGGCGCCGGGGCGAAGCGCTGGGCTCCGCTGCTCACCGCCCTGATCTTCCTGGTGGCCCTCAACCTGCGCCCCGCGATCACCTCGGTCGGCCCGCTGCTCCCGGACATCGCCGCCGACGAGGGGCTCAGCGAGGCCGGGCAAGGACTCCTCGGCGCGCTGCCGCTGATCGCGTTCGGCCTCGCCTCGCCGTTCGTGCACCGGATCTCCACCCGGATCGGCGCCGAGCGCACCCTCCTGGCCGCGCTCCTGGCGCTCGCGGCGGGCCTGCTGACCCGCTCGTTCACCGGCCACCCTGGGCTGTGGGTCGGAACCGCCCTGCTGGGCGCCGCGATCGGCGTGGGCAACGTGCTCGCGCCCTCGGTGGTCAAGCGCGACTACAGCGGCGCCGTCTCCGCGGCGACCGGGGTCTACTCGGCTTTCATGACCACCGCCGCCGCCACCGCGTCGGCCGTGGCCGTCCCGCTGTCCGCGCCGCTGGGCTGGCGCGGCTCGCTCGCGGTGTGGGCGGTCCCGGCGCTGCTGATCGCGCTGCTGTGGCTGCCCAGGGCCCTGCCCGCGCCGACCCGCAGCGACCCGCTCCCGGAAGCGGCCACCACCAGCGTGTGGCGGCAGCCGACCGCCTGGGTGCTGACCGCGTTCATGGGCCTGCAGTCGACCACCTTCTACGTCGTGGTCACCTGGCTGCCCACGATCGAGACCACGGCGGGCGTCAGCCCCGAGCAGGCCGGTCTGCACCTGTTCGCCTACCAGGTCACCGGGATCGCCGCGGGGCTGGCGATCCCGCGCCTGATGCGGGACCCGGCCACCCAGGTCGCGGCGGCGGTCACCGCGAGCACCCCGATGCTGCTGGGCGTCCTCGGCCTGCTGGCCGCACCGGGGCTGAGCGCGCTGTGGACCGTCGTGATCGGCCTGGGCACCGGGTCGTCCCTGGTGGTGGCGCTGTCCCTGATCGGCCTGCGCGGTCGCACGCACGCCGAGACCACCGCGCTCTCCGGCATGGCCCAGTCCCTCGGTTACCTGCTGGCCGCGGCGGGCCCGGTCGCGGCCGGTCACCTCGCCGAGCGCACCGGGTCGTGGCGGGCCTCGTTGTGGCTGGTCGCGGCGCTGGCGGCGGTCCAGATCGTGGTGGCCCTGCGCGCGGGCCGGGTGCCCGACCGCCGCACCGCGCAGAGCTGAACCCCACTCGCGAACCCCTGCGGCTGTGGCGTGCCTCACGAACTGACCAAATGACCGATCCGGTCAGTATCTTCAACACCATGATCACCACGAAGCAGCGACGAGCACTCGTAGTCGGCGCCGGGATCACCGGACTCGCCACCGCCGGACGCCTGCGCAGGGCCGGGTGGACCCCCGTCCTCGTCGAGCGCTCCGCCCAGCGCCGCTCCGGCGGCTACTTCATCGCCCTGTTCGGCGCCGGTCACGCCGCCGCCCGCAGGCTCGGCATCCTCGACCACCTGCACGACCGCACCGCCCCCCGACCCCCGCTGGAGATCGACCGCGCGGGCGGCTCGCGCCCCGGCTTCGGCATGACCGACCTGCCCGGCAAGCCCTGGATGATGCTGCGCGGCGACGCCGAGCGGGCCGCGTTCGCCGCGCTCCCCGGCGACGTCGAGATCCGCTTCTCCACCGTCCCCGCCGCCATCGCCCAGGACGCGGACGGCGTCGACGTCACCCTGCTCGACACCGCGACGGGCACGTCCACCACCGAGCGGTTCGACCTGGTCGTCGGCGCCGACGGGCTCCGCTCCGCGGTCCGCTCGCTCGTGTTCGGCCCGCACGAGCGCTACCTCAAGCGGCTCGGTTACATGATCGCCGCGTTCGAGCACGACGGCCCGCTCGACGGCCTCGAACCGGGCCGGGGCGCGATGCTGCTCGAACCCCACCGCTCGATGTGGGTCTTCGCCTTCGCCGACCACAACCCGACGGTCCTGTTCAGCTACCGCGCCGACGACGTCGACGCCCAGTTCACCGGCGCCCCCGCGCAGCGGGTCAGGGAGGCGTTCGGCCCGCAGCCCACCGGCCGCGTCCTCGGCGCCGCGCTCGACTCGCTGGAGAAGGCCGACACCGCCCTGTTCGACTCGGTCGAGCAGGTCCGCATGGACACCTGGCGCCGGGGCCGCGTCGTCCTGGTCGGCGACTCGGCCTGGTGCGTCACCCTCTACTCCGGCATGGGCGTCTCCGCGGGCTTCGCGGGCGCCGAACTGCTCGGCGCGGCCCTGGAGGCCACCCCCGACGACGTGCCCGGCGCGCTCGCCGAGTGGGAGCGCGGCCTGCGCCCGCACATCACCGCCCACCAGGACGCCGCCCCCGACCAGCGCCGGGTGTTCGTGCTGGACAACCGGGTGCAGGTCGCCCTGCGCCGCGCCCTCCCGCTGATCACCCGCACCCGGCCGGGCAAGCGGCTGGCCGAGCGCGTCATGGGCTTCGACGAGATCGCCCGCACCAAG
>NZ_JBQGCX010001376.1:0-11637 GCF_052038725.1 Actinosynnema sp. | reverse complement strand
TTCGGTGCGGTTGTCCGGCTCAGTACTCGCCGTTCACCCCAGGGGCTGGCCGCTCACCCCTGGCGAACCGCTCGACCTCGGCCCTGACCACCGCGTAGGCCCGCTCGGTGTGCCCGGTGCAGCTGCCCGCCACGTGCGGGGTGAGGAAGAGGCCGGGCGCGGTCCACAGCGGGTGGCCCTGCGGCAGCGGCTCGGGCTCGGTCACGTCGAGCGCGGCGCGCAGCCGCCCGGAGACCAGCTCGGCGACGAGCGCGTCGGTGTCCACGACCCGGCCGCGCGCGGCGTTGACCAGCACGGCCCCGTCCGGCATCCGGGCCAGGAACTCCGCGTCGACCATGCCGTCGGTCTCCGAGGTCAGCGGCACGACGAGCACCACGACGTCGTGGTGCGGCAGCAGGTCGGGCAGCTCGGACATGGCGCGCACGCCCTCGCGGGCGGTGCGGCCGACCAGGGTGGTGGTGGCGTCGAACGGCTCGACCCTGCGCTGGAGCTGCCTGCCGAGGTCGCCCGCGCCGACCACGAGCACCCTCTTGTCCTGGAGGGTCTCGGTGACGTGGTGCTCCCAGCGGCCCGCGTCGGCCAGGCGCTGGAACACCGGGAAGTCGCGGTAGAGGGACAGCAGCGCGCCGACGGCCCACTCGGCGGTGCTGCCGCCGTGCGCGCCCCGGCAGGTGGACAGCAGCACGCCGTCCGGCACGAGCCCGAGGAACCGCTCGACGCCCGCGCTCAGCAGCTGCACGAGCCTGAGGTTCGGCAGCTGGGCGAGCACCTCGCGGGGGTCGCTGCCCTGGAGGAAGCGGGGGACGAGCACCTCGGCGGTCCCCGCGCCCTCGGGGAGGGGCTTCCCCGGTTCGTAGCGGAGCGCGCGGACACCGTCCACACCGGACAGGGCGGTCACTCCGAGGTCGTCTGGTACCAGCACGGTGAGCGTCACGCCCGCACGCTACCGGCAGGTCCGCGCGGTCCGGGGCACACTGTCCAGCGTGCGGGAGGTCGTTGCCGAGGACGGCACCCGGCTGCGGACCTGGCGGGTGGACCGGGGCGGGCCGGACGTGCTGCTGTGCGCGGGCCTGGGCGTCCCGGAGGCGGCGTGGCCGCCGTTCCCCGCGCACCTGCTCGGCTGGCACTACCGGGGCACACTCGGCTCGTCCCGGCCGGACGACCCGGCGCGGGTGCGGCTGGCGGACCACGTGTCCGACGCGCTGCGGGTGCTGGACGCGGCGGGCGTGGAGCGGTGCCCGGCGCTGGGGTGGTCGTTCGGGGTGACGGTCGCGGTGGAGCTGGCGCTGCGGCACCCGGACCGGGTGTCGGGGCTGCTGCTGGTGGCCGGGCCGCCCGGCGACGTGCTCGGCGCGGTGCTGGGCGCGCCCCTGCTCCCCTGGGACCGGTTGGGACTGGACCGGTTGGGGCTGGACCGGGTGCTGCCGGAGCGGGCGCGGCGGGAGCTGGCGCGCGGCGGGGTGCGGGCGCTGCGCCGGGTGGGGCCGCTGCTGGGCGCGGTGCTGGGCCGGGTGCCCGCGCCGGAGGTGGACCTGTGGGCGGCCCGCGTGCTGGGCCCGCTGCTGCGCACCGACTGGGCCTGGTTCGCCGAGCTGGCGCTCGCGCTGGCCGAGACCCCCACCCAGGACCTGTCCGCTGTGACGTGCCCCACAACCGCCGTCGTGGGCAGGTACGACGGGCTGGCCGCCCCGAGCAGCCTGCTGGGCCCGGTCGCCCGGCTGCCCCAGGCGAGGTGCCGGGTGCTGCCCACCACGCACTTCCTGCTCCCGCTGGCGCACCGGGACGACCTGGTCGCCGAGCTGGCGCTGCTGCTGCGCAGGGTCGACGCGGTGGAGCGGGCGATGGCGTGGGCGGGCAGGCCGCTCACCCCGCGTTCACGGCCGCCCGCCTAACCTGGGTCACCGTGGCGTCACGTCTGAGAGCGGTGCTGGCAGGCTCCGCCGTCGGCCTGCTGGCCGTCGGCTGCGCCAGCTTCCCCGAGCAACCCACCCCGGCGGGCTGGAGCTCGCAGGTCCAGCTGACCCCGCAGGCGGGGCCCACGCCGGAGCTGCCCGGCGAGCTGCCGCAGAGCCCCGGCCAGGGCCAGCAGGCGCCGTCGTCGGTGCCGCCGCCCCAGGGCTGCCAGGACTTCAACCCTGCGGTCATCGGCACCTGCCTGGACCGGGTGTCCGGGGTCGCGCCGATCGCGGTCGACCAGTCGACCGGCTCGGTGACGGCGCTGGCCTCCGAGCGCACCACCGGGCGGCTGCTGCGGGTGGCCAAGGACGCCGAGGCCGTGCAGGTGGCCAGGTTCGAGGTGGACGCGTCGGCGGACGGCGGGCTGACCGCCGTGCTGCCCTCCCCCACCTACGCCGAGGACCAGCTGGTCTACGCGTACGTGACGACCGCGACGGACAACCGGGTGCTGCGGATCGCGCCGGGCGACGTGCCCAAGCCGGTGCTGACCGGCATCCCGAAGGGCGCCTCCGGCAACCGGGGCGCGCTGGCGCACGACGCGGGCGGCGCGCTGCTGGTGGCCACCGGCGACGCCGGGAACCGGGCGCTGGCGGCCGACCCGAGCTCGCTGGCGGGCAAGGTGCTGCGGATCGACCCCTCGGGCGGGCCCGCGCAGGGCAACCCGACGGCGTCGTCGCGGGTGTTCGCGAGCGGGCTGTCCGCGCCGACCGGGCTGTGCGTGTCCCCGGACGGCGCGCGGACGTGGCTGACCGACGTCGGCGCGGGCGCGGACGCGCTGCACCGAGTGGAGGCGGGAAAGGCGCTCGGCGCCCCGGCGTGGAGCTGGCCGGACCGGCCGGGCCTCGCGGGCTGCGCGGCGGCGGCCGACTCGGTGTGGGTGGGGCTGTCGAACAAGAACGGCCTGCTGGTGCTGCCGACCAACCAGGACGGCTCGTTCTCCGGCGAGCCCGCGCCGATGCTGGACGGCGACAGCGGGTTCGGCAGGATCGGCGCGGTGGTCGGGCTGAGCGACCAGGCCGCGCTGGTCGGGACGGTGAACAAGAACCCCGGCGGGACCCCGGTGTCCAGCGACGACCGGGTGGCGGTCGTGGTCAAGCCCGAGGGCGTCGGCGGCGGCAAGGACTGAAGCACTTCCAGAAGCGGGGACCTGACCGCGCGGGAGGAAGAGCGCCTCCCGCGCGGTCACCGCTCCGCTTCACGGAGCGGGCTCGGGTCATCCGGCCCCCAGGCACACGAAGGGTCTTCGCAGCGGGTCCTCGGCGACCGCGCGCGCCAGCGCCAGCGCCGGGCTCTCCCCCGCGAGCAGCTCCCGGTGGAACACCTCCATCGCCAGCGCGGACGGCTCGTCGCCGACCTTGCTGGACGCCGCGATCACCGTCCGCACCCCGCCCGCGAGCAGCGCCCCGGCGAACCCGAGCGGCTCGTCGCCGGGCCGCACCCGGTTGAGCGCCAGCTCGCACGCGGACAGCACGACCTTGGCGGGGAGCTGCCGCACCCGGCCGATCTCGTAGGCGAACACCGCGCCGTCGGTCAGCTCCAGCCGGGAGAACAGCGCGTTCTCCGGCTCGTGCTCGCCGTGCGCGGCGATGTGCGCCAGCCCCTGCCCGCCCAGCGCGGCCAGCACCGCGCCGACCTTGGCCTGCGGCACGTCCAGCACGGTGGGCCGGTCGTGGTAGCCGGCCAGCCTGCCCAGCTCGGTCTGCGCCGCCTGCAGGCCGGGCCCGCGCACCAGCAGCACCCCGTCCGGGTCGTCCTGGCCGCTGCCCAGCGCGGACACCCACGCCGTCGCCGACGGCACCACCGAGGTCGGCCTGCCCGCGCAGGTGGGCAGCACGCCCCACGGCACCGCGTGCAGCGCCCCGGTGGGCACCACGACCAGCTCCCGCCCGCCGAGCATGGCGGCGAGCGGGTGGAGCAGGGTGCGGTCCAGCCGCTCGGCCTCGCGGCGGGCCGACGCGGAGATCACCTCGACCAGCGGCGCGGGCAGGTGGTCGGGGGCCAGCGCGTTCAGGTCGGCGTGCAGCCTGCGCGCGCTCTCCGCCACGGCCCCGGCGGGTCCGAGCCGCACCAGCCGGACCAGGCCGTCGACCAGCACGACGGCGACGAGCTCGTCGTCGGACACCGCGTAGCTGACCAGCGTCCGGTCGCCGAGCGCGGCGGCGACCTCGGCGGCGGTGACCACCGGCCGGGGCGTGCCCCACGGGGCCGCTCCCCAGCCGAGCCGGGTGGCCGCGTGCTTGGCCAGCCGCAGCCGCTCCTCCAGGGCGCCGGTGGACTGCCCGTCGAGGCGGGCGCGCCGCAGCGCGCCGGTGAGCCAGCGGACCTCGGTGACCCCCACGGTGAGCCCGTCCTCCTCGGGCGTCTCGACCGGGTCGTAGCGGTACAGCTGGGCCTTGGTGCGCTCCAACCAGGTGAACAACCGCTGCGCGCCCTCGGCCGAGCCCGCGCCCGCCAGGGCCAGTCGCACGGCCAGCTCGCCCAGTTCGAGGCCGTGCACGGCGGTGCCGGACATCATCTCCAGCCCGCCGAGCCGATCGCGCATCCGGCCCAGCTCGTCCAGCCCCGCCTTGGCCTGGGCGAGCGCGACGCGCCGGTTGCCGCGCGCCAGCGCCAGCTCCGCCCGGCACAGCCGCAGCAGCATCCGCAGGTCGATGGCGACGAACTTGCGCGACCGGACGACCCCGCGCAGCAGCTCGTCGGCCCGGTCGGGCGCGCCCCTGCGGATCTCCAGCCTGGCCGCCAGCACGAGCGCGAGCGCGGCCTGCTCGACCAGCCGCAGCGCGGTCAGCCCGGCGGACAGCGCGATGGCCCTGCGCACCAGCTGCTCGGGTGGGCGGCGGGGGGCCTGGAGCGCCCGCTGGACGTCCACCCGCAGCGCCAGCAGGCCCGCGACGCCCGCCCACACCGGGCTGCCGCGCCGCAGCAGCTTGCGCTGCGCGGCCTTGGCCATCCGCTTGGCGAGCACGAGGTCGCCGTCCTGGAGGGCGGCGGCGGCGCGGAACAGCTCGGCCTCGGCGACGTCCTGCCCGATGCGCTGGCGGCGCAGCTCGGGCAGCACCTCGTCGAGGAGCCTGCCCGCCTCGTCGGCCAGGCCGACGCCGATGAGCGCCTCGGCCTGGTCGATGCGCAGCCGCAGCAGCAGGCCGGGCTCCAGCCTTTGGAACGCGAGCGCCGCGTCGTGGTAGTGGCGCAGCGCGGCCGGGGTGTCGCCCGCGCGCTGGAGCGAGTTGCCGAGCGCGTGCTTGGCGATGGCCGAGCGCATCGGCAGGTCGTGCGCGTCGGCCAGCTCGACGGCGCGGTCCAGGTCCCTGGCCGCCCGGTGGTAGTCCTGGGCCTCGCCGTGCGCGTTGCCCCGGTTGGTCAGCGCGACGACGAGCTGCTCGACCGCGTCGGGCTTGTCCACCAGGACGCGCTCGCTGCGCTCGACCGCCACGTCGAGCCGGGCGACGCCCTCCTCGATCCGGCCGACCCGGCACAGCAGCGCGGCCTGGTTGACGGCGACGACGATGGCGAGGCCGTCGCGCAGGCCCCCGTCGCTCAGGCCGCCCAGCTCGGCCTCGACGGCGGCGAGCTGGGTGAGGCCCCGCTCCACGTTGCCGGTCTCGGCGAGGCAGAAGGCCAGGGTGCTCATGAGCCTGGCGCGGACCTCCAGGCGGTCCTGGGGGGCGATGCCCCCGGTCTCCAGCAGGGCGAGCCCCTCGCGCATCTGCCGGATGGCGAGCGGGTGCCGGTCGGCGGTCGCCGCCTCCAGCGCGCTGCGGTGGAGTTCCCTGGCGAGTTCGATCGCGTTTTCCGGTCCGGTGGGCCCGCGCGTTCCGCGAGGTCTGAGACCGGGTGTGTGCGCGGCCACTGTCATATCAGATCACACGCGGCAAGCAGGGGGCCGGGCGGTTCTCGCCCGGCCCCCTGGACTCGTCGCGCGCTCGCTCCGGAGTTCCCGCTCCCGGTCAGTTGGCCACGGCGGTCACGGGCTCGTCCAGCGGCTTGTAGGGGCCGCCGTTCACCTCGTTCACGGGCTCGTCCAGCGGCTTGTGCGGACCGCCGTTGACGACCGCGTCGGACTTGCCCGACAACCGGTCGACGTCGCCGCCGACCACGTCCAGCCGTTCGGCGGGCGGCTGGTCGGAGCCGAGCAGGGCGACGGGCTCGTCGAGCGGCTTGTAGGGGCCGCCGTTGACGACGACCGCGGGCTCGCCCAGGGGCTTGTACGGGCCGCCCATGGGCGTGACGGGCCTGCGACCACCGGGCGTCGGGCCGGCGGGCGCGGCGCCCGGCTCGTCGTCGGTGCGGACGGGTTCGATGGCAGACATGAGCGTTGTCCTCCCCTTGCAACGGCACCCGCGGCGACGGGTGCTCTCGTGCCTGTGCGTGTGCTGTGATCACTCGAACAGCCCCCCGGCTCGCCCGAGCGGACAAAGCCTTACACAGATGGCGGCTGCTTTGAGGGGTTTTTTTACTCAGAGCCACCAGAGTGCTTTTTGCCCACCTGCCGTGACCAGCCCCGACAATGCTGCGCACAAAACAATGTCACCCTTTAGGAGTAACGTGTTCACTGTGTGAATCCGTGCGCAGGGCGAACAGCGGGGCAACCCGTCACTCGACCTGGGGAGGAATAGTCATCCCGGTAGCGCAATCCGCACCCGACCACGTCCTTCAGAGTGTCACCCGAAAGGGCTAGACAAATGGTCCTCGCGGAGCAGTGGGCCGGTGCGCCTGGAAAGCGCGGGACCCCGGAGCCGAAGCCGGTTCCGGGGTCCCGAGTGCGCGCGTCCGCGCGAGGTGCGCCTGGGTCAGCCGCCGCAGCGGGCGATGACCAGCTCCCGCACCCGCTTCGCGTCGGCCTGGCCCTTGGTGGCCTTCATGACCGCGCCGACGATGGCGCCCGCCGCCGCGACCTTGCCGTCGCGGATCTTCGCCGCGATGTCCGGTTGCGCCGCGAGGGCCTCGTCGACGGCCTTCTCCAGCGCCGAGTCGTCCGACACGACCTTCAGGCCGCGCGCCTCGATCACCGCCTCCGGCTCGCCCTCGCCCTCCAGCACGCCGGTGACGACCTCGCGGGCCAGCTTGTTGGTCAGCTCGCCCGCGTTGACCAGCGCCACGACCCGCGCGATCTGGACCGGCGTGATCGCCAGCTCGCCCAGCTCGACGCCCCGGCCGTTGGCCTCCTTGGTCAGGTAGGCCACCCACCACGAGCGCGCCTCGGCGGGCGTGGCGCCCGCCTCGACGGTCGCGGCGACCAGGTCGACCGCGCCGGAGTTGACCAGGTCGCGCAGCTCGGCGTCGGTCAGGCTCCACTCGGTCTGGATGCGCTTGCGGCGCTCCCAGGGCAGCTCGGGCAGCGTGCCGCGCAGCTGCTCGACCCACTCGCGGGACGGGGCCACGGGCACCAGGTCGGGCTCCGGGAAGTACCGGTAGTCCTCCGCGGTCTCCTTGGCGCGGCCCGAGGAGGTGCCGCCGGTGGACTCGTCGAAGTGCCGGGTCTCCTGGCGGATCGAGCCGCCGCCCGCGAGCACCGCGCCGTGCCGGGTCATCTCGAACCGGACCGCCCGCTCGACGCTGCGCAGCGAGTTCACGTTCTTGGTCTCGGTGCGGGTGCCGAGGACGTCGGAGCCCTTCGGCATCAGCGACACGTTCGCGTCGCAGCGCAGCGAGCCCTGGTCCATGCGCACGTCGGAGACGTCGAGGGCCTTGAGCAGGTCGCGCAGCGCGGTCACGTAGGCGCGGGCCACCTCCGGCGCGCGGGCGCCGGTGCCGGTGATCGTCTTGGTGACGATCTCGATCAGCGGGACGCCCGCCCGGTTGTAGTCCAGCAGCGAGTGCTCCGCGCCGTGGATGCGCCCGGTGGCGCCGCCGACGTGCAGCGACTTGCCGGTGTCCTCCTCCATGTGCGCGCGCTCGATCTCCACGCGCACGACCTCGCCGTCGTCCAGGGTGACGTCGAGCCAGCCGTTGAAGGCGATCGGCTCGTCGTACTGCGAGGTCTGGAAGTTCTTCGGCATGTCCGGGTAGAAGTAGTTCTTCCGGGCGAACCGGCACCACTCGGCGATCTCGCAGTTGAGCGCGAGGCCGATCCGGATCGCCGACTCGACCGCGGTGCCGTTGACCACCGGCAGCGCGCCGGGCAGGCCGAGGCACACCGGGCACACGTTGGTGTTCGGCTCGCCGCCGAAGGCGTTCGCGCAGCCGCAGAACATCTTGGTGGCGGTGTGCAGCTCGACGTGCACCTCAAGGCCCAGGACGGGGTCGAACCGCTCGACGACCTCGTCGTAGTCCATCAGCTCGTAGGCCGTGGTCATGCCAACCCGTCCTTCCGGTACGCCCTGACGGCCATGGCCGCGCCCGTGACGGCGACCAGGATGCTGCCCGCCGCGTTGACCAGGGCGAGCTTGTCGCCGTCACCGCGCGCCGCGCGCAGGGTGGAGAACGCGCTCGCCGCCGCGGCGACGGCGCTGAGCAGGCCGAACAGGCCGCGTGCCGCCTTCATCGGGCCGCTCCTTCCAGCTGGGGGGCCTGGCTGATGACGGTGTGGCCGAGCGCGGCGTCGCGGGCGACCTCGTAGGCCGCGGCGACCCGGTACATGCGGTGGTCCTGCAGGGCCGGGGCCATGATCTGCAGGCCGACCGGCAGGCCGTCCTCGGCGGACAGTCCGCTGGGGACGCTCAGCGCGGCGTTGCCCGCCAGGTTGGCGGGGATCGTGCACAGGTCCGCCTTGTACATGGCCATCGGGTCGCCGGTGCGCTCGCCGATCTTGAACGCCGTGGTGGGCGTGGTCGGCGACACCAGCACGTCGACGGTCGCGTAGGCGGCCTCGAAGTCGCGGGTGATGAGCGTGCGGACCTTCTGCGCCGAGCCGTAGTAGGCGTCGTAGTAGCCGGAGGACAGCGCGTAGGTGCCGATCATGATGCGCCGCTTGACCTCGGCGCCGAAGCCCGCCTCGCGGGTCAGCGACATGACCTCCTCGGCGCTGCGCGTGCCGTCGTCGCCGACGCGCAGGCCGTAGCGCATGGCGTCGAAGCGGGCCAGGTTCGAGGACGCCTCGCTGGGCGCGATCAGGTAGTACGCGGGCAGCGCGTAGTCGAAGCTCGGGCAGGAGACCTCGACGATCTCGGCGCCGAGCTGCTTGAGCTGCGCCACGGCCGCCTCGAACGAGCGCAGCACGCCGGGCTGGTAGCCGTCGCCGGAGAACTGGGTGACCACGCCGACGCGCACGCCGGTCAGGTCGCCGGACAGGCCCTCGCGGGCCGCCGCCACCACCGGGGGGACGGGGGCGTTGATCGAGGTCGAGTCGAGCGGGTCGTGGCCCGCGATGACCTCGTGCAGCAGCGCGGCGTCCAGCACCGTGCGGGCGCACGGGCCGCCCTGGTCGAGCGAGGACGAGAACGCCACCAGGCCGTAGCGGGACACCGAGCCGTAGGTGGGCTTGACGCCCACGGTGCCGGTGACCGAGCCGGGCTGGCGGATCGAGCCGCCGGTGTCGGTGCCGATCGCGAGGGGGGCCTCGAACGCGGCGAGCGCGGCCGAGGAGCCGCCGCCGGAGCCGCCGGGGATGCGGTCCAGGTCCCACGGGTTGTGGGTCGGGCCGTAGGCGGAGTTCTCGGTGGAGGAGCCCATCGCGAACTCGTCCATGTTCGTCTTGCCCAGCACCACGACGCCAGCTTCCTTGAGCCTGCGCGTGACGGTGGCGTCGTACGGCGGGCGCCAGCCCTCCAGCATCTTCGAGCCGACGGTCGTGGGCACGCCCTCGGTGGTGAAGACGTCCTTGAGCGCCAGCGGGACGCCCGCGAGCGGGCTCGCCGGGGCCTCGCCCGAGGCGACGGCCTCGTCGACGCGGCGGGCCGCGGCGAGCGCGCCCTCCCGGTCGACGTGCAGGAAGGCGTGCACGGCGCCGTCGACCGCGTCGATCCGGTCGAGGTGCGCCTGCGCGACCTCGACGGCGGAGACCTCGCGGGAGGCGATCTTCGCCGCCAGGTCGGCGGCGGTGCTGCGGGTCAGGTCGTTCATGCTTCCTCACCGAGAATGCGCGGGACGCGGAAGCGGCCTTCCTCGGCGGCGGGGGCGCCCGCGAGCGCCTGCTGCTGACCGAGGCTGGGACGCACCACGTCCTCGCGGAACACGTTGGTCAGCGGTACGGCGTGCGAAGTGGGTGGGATGTCAGCGGTGGCGATGTCGCCCACCGTGGCCACCGACTGCAGGATCACGTCAAGCTGGCCTGCGAAGAGGTCAAGCTCGTCGTCGGTGACGGCGAGCCTGGCCAGGCGGGCCAGGTGCGCGACCTCGTCGCGGGAGATGCTCGGCACCTCGTCAACCCCCGTGGGTCGGTTGTGGGATCTGGGACCCGGCGAGTCTATTGGCTGGTCAGGGTGAGGGCCGACCGGGTTGTCGTGCGCGGTGGGGGGAGTGGCGGATTTTACGCCCGCGCAACGCACGGCGCGGGTCGGGGAGCGAGGCTCCGTCTGAGACAATCACCGGCTGGCGGGTGCCGAAGTCCGGCAGTCCGGCAGTCCAGGGGTTCCGCAGCCCAGCAGTTCCGCAGTTCCGCAGCAAGCCTGGAGGCGTGCACCGTGTCCTTCCTGATCCGCGTCCAGCTCCCGGACCGTCCCGGCACGCTCGGCGCCGTGGCGTCGGCCCTCGGCGAGATCGGGGCCGACATCCTGAGCGTGGACGTGGTGGAGCGGTCACCGGGGGTCGCCATCGACGACCTGGTCGTGGAGCTGCCGTCCGGGCGGCTGCCCGACGGGCTGATCACCGCGGCGGAGTCGGTGGAGGGCGTCGAGGTCGACGCGGTCCGGCCGTACGCCGGGGTGCTGAACACGCACCGGGAGCTGGAGCTGGTGGAGGAGGTCGCCGACGAGCCCGCCAAGGGGCTCGCGGTGTTCACCGAGGGCGTGCCGAAGATCATCCGCGCCGGGTGGGCCGTGGTGATCGAGATCGACGGGGGCGGCTACCGGGTGACCGCGTCGGCGGCGGCGCCGGAGAGCGTGGAGCTGCCGCCGTGGATGCCGCTGGCCAGGGCGACGGTGCTGGACGGCGAGGACGGCTGGGTCCCGGAGACCTGGCGGGAGCTGGGCACGGAGCTGGCGGCCACGCCGCTGGGCCGCGCCGACCGGGTGCTGCTGGTGGGGCGGCCGGGCGGGCCGATGTTCCGGGCGGCCGAGGTCGCGCGGCTGGCGCACCTGGCGGGGATCGTCGCCGTGGTGCTGCCGGACTGAGCGCCGGTGGCCTGAGCGCCGGTGGTCTGAGCGCCGGCGGGCCCGTCGCGCGGATGGCGGTGGGCTTCCCGAACGAGGGGCACGAGCGCGGCGGGCCGCACGGTGTTGGATACCGCACATGGCGACGCTCACCCCTGCCCTGTTGCGGCACCGCGCGGGCCACAAGTCCTACTGGCGCGGACTGGCCTACCGGGACGCCGTGGTCTCCGTGGTGCACCACCCCAGGCACGTGACCGGGGTGGTGCGCGGCAGCTCGGAGTACTCGATCACGCTGACCTGGGACGCCGAGGGCAACCTGCGGGGGACCTGCGCCTGCCCGTACGGGGAGCAGGGGTTCTTCTGCAAGCACTGCGTCGCCGTGGGCCTGGTGCTGCTCGACCGGGGCGAGACCGTGCCCGCGCCGGACGCCGAGGACGACGAGCTCCGCACCGCCCTCACCCGCCTGCCGCGCGCGGCGCTCGTGGAGCACCTC
>NZ_JBQGCX010001375.1:0-3617 GCF_052038725.1 Actinosynnema sp. | reverse complement strand
GTTCGGCTGCCAGGTGCGGGCCGATCCTGCCGGTGGCGCCGACGATCAGGTGGGTGCCCGACAGGGCGCGGGCGGGGGCGGTGGCCGGTTCGGACCTGCGCAGCACCGGGATGTGCCTGGTGTCGGCGCGGTAGGCGCTCTGGGCGCCGGGATCCGCGGAGGTGATCTCCGTGAGCAGGCGCAGCGCGGTGCGCGGGTGCTCGTCGAGGTCGACCAGGCCTCCCCACAGGTCGGGGTGCTCCAGCGCCGCGGACCGGCCCGCGCCCCACAGGGCCGCGTGTCCCGGATCTGCGGTGGTGTCGCCGGGGAGGAGGTGGGCGCGCCGGGTGACCAGGTGCAGGCGCGGGGGCGCGGACAGGGCCGCGAGCGCGGTGACCAGGTCGAAGGCGCGCAGCGTCGCCTCGGCGGCGACGTCGGGGTCGTCGCCGCCCGCGCCGAGCGCGTCGGCGAACACGATGAGCCGGGTGGCAGGTGAGCCGTCCGCCAGCGCGGCGAGCGCCGACGCGGGGTCCGGGGCGAGGCGGGTCCGCACGCCGAAGGCCCGCCACTCGTCGGCCTGCTCGGGGGTCCCGCCGACGACGAGCCACTCCTGGGGCGGGACGGCGGCCGGTTCCAGGGGCGTGGCGCGCCACGCGAGGTGGTGCGACCAGGCCGGGTCCGGCGCCTCGACGGGGTGGTCGGCGCGCTCGTGGTCGGGGGTGGTGGGACCGGTTCGCGTGGGCCGGTCGGCCGTGCTCCGGTCGACGACCGCCCCGTTCCCGGCCCCCGGCGCGTCGGGGGCGCCGAGCGGCAGCAGCCGGATGCCCGTGAGCGCCGCCACCGGGGTCCGGCCCGCCCACAGCCACGCGTCGGCACGCAGTTCCCGCCCGTGCCCGGTGACCGTCGCGGTGACGGTGGTCGGGGTCGCGGGGTCGAGCACGGCGCAGGCGGTCACGCCCGTCACCAGGGCGGGGCCGGGCAGGTCCTCGGGCAGCGCGGCGGCCACCGCCTGGAAGGCGCCGGTCAGCAGGGCCGGGTCCGGCGCCGCGCCGGACAGCTCAGCCACCGCGGTTCCGGCCCCCGAGCGCAGCCCGGTCACCACCCGCAGCGCGGGGCCGAACCCGATGCCGTGCCCGGCCAGCAGGTCGTACCAGCGTGCGACGTCCCGCTCCACCCCGTCGGAGCGGGGTGGCGGCGGGGTCGGCAGGTCGTGGTCGTCGTGCAGCCGGGCCGAGGCCGCCTGCGCCCACGGCAGTTCCGGGGCGGTGCGGAAGTGCAGGGTGAAGGTCGCCGCCCCGACCCCGCGGTCGCGGCGGGCCACGCCCTGCAGCCGCAGGCCGGGCACGGCCGGGACCGGTTGGTGCAGCACCAGGTCGCGGACGCCGCCCCGCTCGAACCCCAGGTCGCGCGCGGCGGACAGCGCGGCGACCAGCGCGGCGGACGCGGGCAGCACCGGTTCGCCCAGGACTTCGTGCGCGGCGAGCCACTCCGCCCGTTCCGCGCCGGGCTCCGACTGCCACACCAGGGTTCCCGGCTGGTCCGCCAGTTCGGTGGGCGGTCCGAGCAGCGGGCCCTCCTCCTCGGACCGCAGGCGTGCGGCGCCGTCCTCCCGCGCGGGCACGTCGACCGGGGAGCGCCAGAACCGGGTGGTGTCCCAAGTCCTCGGCGGCAGGTCGACCAGTCGGCCGCCGGTCCACGCGCCGCGCCACACCGGGGTCGCCCCCAGGCAGGCCAGGCCGGCGGCGGCCAGTGCCACGGCCTCGGGGCCGCCGCGCTCGCGGTGCAGGGTGTGCAGCACCGCGGGGTCGGGCACGCCCAGCGACCGCAGCGCCTCCGCGACCGGCCGGGTGAGCACGGGGTGCGGGCTGACCTCCAGGAACACGGAGTGGCCCGCGTCGGCCGCCGCTGCGACCGCGTCCGGCAGGCGCACCGGTTCGCGCAGGTTCGCCGCCCAGTAGTGCGCGTCCGGCGGCGAGGTCAGCCGTTGTCCGGTCACCGTCGAGTAGAGCGGGATGAGGGGCTCGGACGGTGCGAGGTCGGCCAGCTCCTCGACGACCCGGCCGAGCAGCGGGTCGACCTGCGGGGAGTGCGAGGCCACGTCGACCCCCACCCACAGCGGGTCGGCGCCGAGGGCGGTCGCCACCCGCTCGACGCCCGCGCCATCCCCCGACAGGACCGAGGACTGCGGGCCGAGCAGGACCGCGACCGACACCGCGTCGTCGAGGCCCTCGGCGGTGATCGTCTCCCGCAGACGAGCCCCGGTCTCGGGGACGACGGCCATCCGCCCCTCGCCCGCGATCTCGCCGAGGAGCCGGGAGCGCACGCAGATCACCCTGGCCCCGTCGCGAGGGCTGAGCGCGCCCGCGACGACGGCAGCCGTGACCTCGCCCATCGAGTGGCCGAGGACGGCGGCGGGCTCGACGCCCCTGGCCCGCCACAGCGCGGCGAGCGCGACCTGCACGGTGAACAGCACCGGTTGCACCCAGGTGACCGACTCCCCCGTGCGACCGGACTCCAGCGCCTCGCGCGGTGACGGGCAGCCGTGCGCGCGCACGACCGGGTCCAGCTCGTCGATGACAGCGGTGAAGTCGGGGTCGTGGTCGAGCAGCCCGTCGGCCATGCCCGCCCACTGGGAGCCCTGGCCGGAGAACACGAACACCGGGGCCGGGTCGTCGCGGACCGCTCCGGTGGTCGCGTCGGGGTGCTCACGGCCCTCGGCCAGTTCGGTCAGCACCTCCGCGAGCCCGGCCGCGTCGCGGGCGAGCAGGCCCGCGCGGACCGGGCCGTGCGAACGGCGGGTGGTGAGGGTGTGCGCGAGGTCGGCCACCGGCGGCGGATCGCCGTCCAGCACCGAGCGCAGCGCACGGGCCTCAGCGCGCAGCGCGGCACGGGAGCCGGCCGACAGCAGCACGACCGGCGTGCTGCCGTCGGGTTCGAAAGGCTCGTGCGGGCGCACGGCGGGGGCCTGCTCCAGCACCGCGTGCGCGATGGCCCCGCCGAAGCCGAAGGAGCTGACGCCCGCGCGCCGGGGGTGGTCGCGGTGCGGCCAGGCGGTGAGCGCGGTGACGGGCGCGAGCGGGCGCTCGTCCAGCCGCAGCAGCGGGTTCGGGGTGGTGAGGTGCAGGTTGGCGGGGATCTCGCCCCGGTCCAGCGCCAGCACCGCCTTGATGAACCCGGCGACGCCCGAGGCGGCCTCCAGGTGGCCGAGGTTGGTCTTGACCGCGCCCAGCAGCAGCGGCCGGTCGGCGGGGCGACCGGGCGCGTGGACGGCGGTGAGCGCGTTGACCTCGACGGGGTCTCCGAGCGCGGTGCCGGTGCCGTGGGTCTCGACCAGGTCGACGGTGCGCGGGTCGACTCCCGCGGCGCGGTGCGCGGTGCGGATCAGGTCCTCCTGGGCGCCGGGGTGGGGCGCCATGAGGCCGTTGGAGCGTCCGTGCGAGCCGACCGCGCTGCCGCGCACGACGGCCAGCACCCGGTCCCCGTCGCGCAGCGCGCGGGAGAGCCGCTTGAGCACGACGACGCCGCAGCCCTCGCCGCGCGCGGTGCCGGTGCCGTGGGGCGCGCCCTGGTCGCCGGTGGGCGGGTCGACTGCGGCGGCGGGGTTCGCGGTGCGGATCAGGTCCTCCTGGGCGCCGGGG
>NZ_JBQGCX010001374.1:0-14857 GCF_052038725.1 Actinosynnema sp. | reverse complement strand
GGCTAAGGCCCCGGAGCACAGGCTCCGGGGCCTTCGCCGTGCTCGGGGAGCGGGGCGGCCGTGGTCAGCGGCGCCGCACCACCCCCTCAGCCGTCCTCAGCGCCCCGGACACCCCGAGGGGGCCGCCCCGGGCCGCATCGGACCGGGGCCGCCCCCTGGAAGCTCCTGCGGCGCTCGCGCGCCTCGGCGTCACACGCGCTTGAACAGCAGCGCGCGCTTCACCTCCTGGATCGCCTTCGTCACCTGGATGCCGCGCGGGCAGGCGTCGGTGCAGTTGAAGGTCGTGCGGCAGCGCCACACGCCGTCCACGTCGTTCAGGATGTCCAGCCGCTCCTCCGCGCCCTCGTCGCGCGAGTCGAAGATGAAGCGGTGGGCGTTCACGATCGCCGCCGGGCCGAAGTACGTGCCCTCGGTCCAGTACACCGGGCACGACGTGGTGCAGCAGGCGCACAGGATGCACTTGGTCGTGTCGTCGAACCGCTCCCGGTCCGCGATGGACTGGATGCGCTCGCGGGTCGGCTCGTTCCCGTACGTCACCAGGTACGGCTTGACCGCCTTGAACGCCTCGAAGAACGGCTCCATGTCGACCAGCAGGTCCTTGTGGACCGGCAGGCCCTTGATGGGCTCGATGGTGATCGTGGTCGGCTTGCCGCCCGACGGCATGAGGTCCTTCAGCAGGACCTTGCACGCCAGGCGGTTCACGCCGTTGATCCGCATCGCGTCCGAGCCGCAGATGCCGTGCGCGCACGACCGGCGGAACGTGAGCGTCCCGTCGATGTACCACTTGACGTAGTGCAGCAGGTTCAGCACCCGGTCGGACGGCAGCGCGGGGATCTCGAAGGAGTCCCAGCGCGGCTCGTCGTCGAACTCCGGGTTGAACCGGCGGACCTTCAGCGTGACGGTGATCGCGCCGTCCGGCACCGGGGGCTGGGAGCCGCGCGAACCCGTGGAAACCTCAGCGGTAGCGGTCATCAGTACTTGCGCTCCATCGGCTGGTACCGGGTGAACGTGACGGGCTTGTAGTCCAGCCTGATCTCGGCGGACATGCCCTCACCCTGCTTGTAGTACATGCTGTGGCGCATGAAGTTCGTGTCGTCGCGGGTCGGGTAGTCCTCGCGGGCGTGCCCGCCCCTGGACTCCTTGCGCGCGAGCGCGCCCACGACCAGAACCTCGGCCAGCTCCAGCAGGAAGCCCAGCTCGACGGCTTCCAGCAGGTCCGTGTTGAACCGCTTGCCCTTGTCCTGCACGGTGATCCGCTGGTACCGCTCCTTCAGCGCCTGCACGTCGTTCAGCGCCGTCTTGAGCGTGTCCTCGGTGCGGTACACCGACGCGTTCGCGTCCATGGTGGCCTGGAGCTCGGTGCGGATGTCCGCGACGCGCTCGTGGCCGTGCTCGGACAGGGCCAGCGCCACCTGCGCCTCGACGCCCGCCGCCGGGTTCTCCGGCAGGTCGACGTGCTCGTGCGCCAGGGCGTACTCGGCGGCGGCGATGCCCGCGCGGCGGCCGAACACGTTGATGTCCAGCAGCGAGTTGGTGCCCAGGCGGTTCGCCCCGTGCACCGACACGCACGCGCACTCGCCCGCGGCGTAGAGGCCGGGGATCACGTTGTCGTTGTCCCGCAGCACCTCGCCCAGCACGTTCGTGGGGATGCCGCCCATCGCGTAGTGCGCGGTCGGGTACACCGGCACCGGCTCGGTCACCGGGTCGACCGCCAGGTAGGTGCGGGCGAACTCGGTGATGTCGGGCAGCTTGGTCTCCAGGACCTCGGCGCCCAGGTGCGTGCAGTCCAGCAGCACGTAGTCCTTGTTCGGACCCGCGCCCCGGCCCTCCAGCACCTCCAGGGCCATCGACCGGGCGACGATGTCGCGCGGCGCCAGGTCCTTGATGGTGGGGGCGTAGCGCTCCATGAACCGCTCGCCGGAGGCGTTGCGCAGGATCGCGCCCTCGCCGCGCGCGCCCTCGGTGAGCAGGATGCCCAGGCCCCCGAGGCCGGTCGGGTGGAACTGGTAGAACTCCATGTCCTCCAGCGGCAGGCCCTTGCGGAACACGATGCCCATGCCGTCGCCGGTCAGGGTGTGCGCGTTCGAGGTGGTCTTGAAGACCTTGCCGAACCCGCCGGTCGCGAACACGACCGACTTGGCCTGGAACACGTGGATCTCGCCGGTCGCGAGCTCGTACGCCACGGCGCCGGTGCAGACCGGGCCGTCCTCGGTCTCGGTCAGGCAGATGTCGAGGACGTAGAACTCGTTGTAGAACTCGATGCCGTGCTTGACGCAGTTCTGGTACAGCGTCTGCAGGATCATGTGACCGGTGCGGTCCGCGGCGTAGCAGGCGCGGCGCACGGCGGCCTCACCGTGGTTGCGGGTGTGCCCGCCGAACCGGCGCTGGTCGATCTTGCCCTCGGGCGTCCGGTTGAACGGCAGGCCCATCTTCTCCAGGTCGAGGACCGCGTCGATGGCCTCCTTCGCCATGATCTCGGCGGCGTCCTGGTCGACCAGGTAGTCGCCGCCCTTGATCGTGTCGAAGGTGTGCCACTCCCAGTTGTCCTCCTCCACGTTCGCCAGCGCGGCGCACATGCCGCCCTGCGCGGCGCCCGTGTGGGACCGGGTGGGGTAGAGCTTGGTGAGCACCGCGGTGCGGGCGCGCTGGCCCGACTCGATGGCGGCGCGCATACCCGCGCCACCAGCCCCGATGATCACGACGTCGTACTTGTGGAACTGCATGTCGGTGTGCTCCCGCGCCGGGTCAGTTGGTGGTGGCGATGCCGGGATCGAACGTGAACACCACGTACGTCCCCGTCACGATGATCAGGACCATCGACACGTAGAGCAGCATCTTCAGCCAGAAGCGGGTGGCGTCCTTGCGGGCGTAGTCGTTGATGACCGTCCGCAGCCCGTTGCCGCCGTGGATCTGGGCGAGCCACAGCATGGCCAGGTCCCAGATCTGCCAGAACGGCGAGGCCCAGCGGCCCGCGACGAAACCGAAGTTGATCCGGTGCACGCCGCCGTCGAGGATGTTCATGATGAACAGGTGGCCGAGCACCAGCACGAGCAGCGCCACGCCGGACAGGCGCATGAACAGCCAGCTGTAGAGCTCGAAGTTGTTGCGCCGCGCCGCGGGCCTGCGCGGGGTGCGGGGGCGGTCGAGAGCCAGTTCGCTCATGATCAGTGACCCCCGAACATCTCGGTGACCGTGCGGACCATCATGAAGTACGTGCCGGGGATCATGACCGCGACCCAGATGCCGAGGATGGTCCACAGCATCGCGCGCTGGTGCTTCGGGCCCTTGGCCCAGAAGTCGACCAGCATGACCCGGACGCCGGTGAGGGCGAGGTAGAGGACCGCGCCGACCAGGCCGACCTCGAAGAGGTTCACCAGCGGGGTCTTGTAGGTCTCGATGACCGCGTCGTAGTCGTTCGGGGACACCCGCACGAGCGCGGTGTCCAGAACGTGCACGAACAAGAAGAAGAAGGTCAGAACGCCGGTGATGCGGTGGGCGACCCAGGACCACATGCCCAAGTCGCCTCGGTAGAGCGTTCCGCCTCCACGGGAGCTGCCCGCCCGCCCGGTTGCGGTGGTGCCGGCCATTCACGGCCTCCAGCGTCAGTGGTGGATTGGTCCCGTGAGCCGAGGTGGGCGGGACCTTGACGCACGGGATGCTAGTCGCGCAAGAGGCAAGCGTCCCAATAGTCGGACCTGTCTGTGACTGACGAGACACGGCGTGGTGGCTTTCCGTGTTCTCCCTTACCCCACCGGAGGGTGACGCTCACCTCCAGGGTGAACGGATCGTCGCGCAGCGCCGGAGGGCCTACCGGCCCTCCGGGTCGTATTCCACCACGGGGACGCCGTGCGCGCCCGCCACCGACCGCAGCTTCGTGGTCGTCGACTTGTCCAGACCGCTGGAGGGCAGCGCCAACCGCTCCACGTCCCGCGACAGGTCGATCCCGCCGCACACGTGCGCCGCGATCACCGGGGCCGTCGCCCGCCACACCGCGTCGTGCGCGCCCTGCCGCTCCGGCCGCTGGCCGGTGGCCGCCGCCAGCACCGCGCGCGCGTGCCGCTCGCCCACCCCGCCCTCGGACAGCAGCGCGTGCAGCAGCTCCACCGGGCTCGACGTCGGCGCGCCCCGCCCCGTGTGGCTGAAGTACGCCCGCCGCCGCGCCTCCGGCTTCAGCAGCAGGTGCGCCTCGCCCCGCACGGGGTCCGCCCGCAGCCGCAGCGCGTGCGCGTGGTCGGGGTGCACCAGCCCGGTCGCCTCGCCCACCAGCGGCCCCAGCTCCCGCCGGTCGACGCACTGCGCGTCCCACTCGTAGCGCCCCACCGGCCCGACCTGCCCGCCCGGCGCGGTCCAGAACGCGAACGCGTGGTCGCCTGCCAGCAGCTGCTCCAGGTGCGCCGCCCGCCGCCGCGCCCGCTCGGCCGTCGCCTGCGGCCCGGACAGGTCGAACCCGCTCTCCCGCAACCCCTCCAGGCTCCTGCGGTCCACCCGGCGCAGCCCCGCCTCGGCGGGCACCGGCAACCGGGCCCCGCGCAGCCGCAGCGCCCCGCCCGCGTCCGCCGCCAGCACCTCGCGGGCCCGCAGCGTCACGGTGATCGGCGCGGTCGCGAACCAGTCCTCCACCCGCTCCAGCACCGCCTCGGGGAACTGGTTGCCGCACAGCGGCGACAGCCGCGCCAGCACCTCCTGCCGCAGCGCCTCCGCGCCCGTCCCGCTGCGCAGCCGCACCGACCGCAGCAGCAGGTGCTGCCGGGGCGTCAGCGCGCCCGCCGCAGGCGAGCCGGGGAACGGCACCACGTCCGGGTCGGTCGACGTCCGCCCCGGCGCGCCGGACTCGCGCGACTGCGCCGACGAGGTCCTCGGCAGCGCCTCCCGCAGCTCCCGCAGCACCTCGGCCGCCGCCGGGGACAGCGCCAGCAGCCCGTTCTCGCCGCCCGCGCCCAGCGCGTCCCGCACCACGTGCACCAGCCTGCGCAGCCGCTCCGGGCGCGGACCGGGGTCCACGTCGGCGGCCAGCGCGAACCCGCCGCGCTCCCCGGCCTCCGGGCGCAGCACGCCCGCGTACACCTCGCCCCACGCCTCGGCCAGCAGCTCCGCCTCGCAGCGCAGCCGCAGCAGGTCGAACGCCTCCACCGGCGCGATGCCCGCCTGCTCGGCCACCGCGACCACCCTGGTGGCCGCCGTGGTCGCGTCCAGCGCCCCGGCCAGGTGCGCACGCAGCGGGTCGTCCGACACCAGCGCCACCGCCAGCCGCACGACCTCCTTGCCCGCTGGCGACCCGTCGCCCTCCAGTAGCCTCGGCACGCCCGCCCGCAGCACCTGCCTGGCCAGCACCGGCTTGAGCGGCACGTCCCGCCACGCCGCGGCCATGTCCGCCGCCGCGCCGTCCACCGCGGCGGCCAGCGCCACCGCGTCGCGCTGCGGCGGCGTCAACCGGTCCACCCCGGACGCCGCCGGGATCAGCCTGCCGCCCGGCGACAGGCGGGGCCTGCCGTCGAGCACGTCCGCGACCCGCCCCAGGTGCTGCGCCACGGTCTGGTCCCGGTGCCCGCGCGCGTCCGGGTCGGCCAGCGCGTCCCGCACCGCCCCCACCCGCTGCGCCCACTCCAGCACCCGGTGCGCCGCCGACGGCCCGCGCGGCGCCACCAGCCCGCCGGAGCGGATCTGCTCCAGCAGCCTGCGCCACACGCCCAGCAGCGCGTTCTCCCGCTCCAGCCCGTGCTCGAGGCCCGCGACCCGCTCGGCCAGCACGACCCGCTCCGCGCCGGGCCCGCTCAGGTCGGCGCTGTGCCGACCGGCGCCCGCCACCAGCAGCGTCTCCACCCGCGCGCGCAGCGTCGTGTCCAGCAGCGCCAGCTCCCGGCGGCCGGTCGCCAGCAGCGCCCTCGCCACCACCAGCCGCCGCTCGGTCGCGCTGATCGCGTGCCGGACGTCGACCGACTCGGTCGACTCCTTCGGGGCCACCGGCGCGGGGGCCACCGCGATCACCGCGCGGCGGCGGCGCTCCGGCTCCGGCTCGCCCTCGTCGTGCGCGGCCCCGGACAGGTCGTCGCCGCCGGACACCGCGCTGATCTCCGGCAGCGGCGCCGCCGACCCGGTGCCGACCAGCCTGCGCAGCTGCCGGGACACCAGCAGCCGCAGCAGGTTCGTCACCGCGTCCGCGCGGGCCTGGCCGGTCTCCACCGCGTTGCCGAACACGCCCGGCACGGTGTTGCCGTAGCCGGTGACGGTGATCCGCGCGGGCGCCAGCCCGTTCGCGTGCCGCCACACCGCCGAGTGCGCCAGGCGCAGCGCGATCGGCTCCATCGCGGCCTCCGCGCCCAGCTCCGGCACCGCCGAGCCCCTCGGGAACGACACCGCGACCGGGCGCACCTCGGCCAGGTTGCCGTCCTCGCTGTTCGCGGGCCGCCCCGGTCCGCCGACCGCGCCGATCAGGCCCGTGCTCACCGGCTGCGCGTCGCGGTCCTCGGCCGTCGTCGCCAGCGCCCGCGCCGCCGCCTCGGCGGCCGTGCCGCCCTGGTCGTGAAGCACCAGCGCCAGGTGCGCCACGTCCGGCACGGCGGGCGCCGAGCCGGGGCCGCCGAACCGGACCGCCATGCCGTGCGCCTCGTGCAGCAGCGTCGCCAGCCGGTGCGGTGCCAGCGGCAGCTCCAGCACCGCCAGGCTCAGCTCGCCGCCCTCGGCGCGCAGCCGCTCCGCCGTCACCGCCAGCTCCTCGCCGGGCGGCACCAGCGTCGGGTGCGCGTTCGGCCGGAACCGCAGCATCGGGTTCTGCGCCATGGTCGCGGGCAGCACGGGCGTCGCCGTGCCCCGGTCGTCCACCCGGTACGCGCCGCGCTGGTGCCTGCCGGGGACCAGCGCGGCCAGCTCCCGGTCGTCCACCACGAGCGTGTCGGCGCTGCCCGCCAGGTGCAGGTGGAACGCGTCGTTCAGGTCGACGGCGGGCCGGAAGCCCTCGGTCGTGGCGACCTCGACGACACCGCCCTCGCGCAGCCGCACCCAGCCGGACGCGATCTGGTCGGCGAACTCGGCCTCCTGCGCCGCGTGCTCCTCGACGCGCGTGCTGTGCCGCTGCCGCACCCGCTCCACGGTCGCCGGGTCCAACCCGGACAGCTCGCCGGGCGGGGCGGGGGAGAAGTGCGCGAGCAGGCCGATGGTCTCCGGGCGCGCGCCCAGGTGCAGGTCCAGGTCCGTGACGGTGCGCCCGCCGAGGCCCTCCGGGCGCACCACGGCGCCCTGGAACAGCCAGGCCAGCGCGTCCGGGTTCGCGGTCGGCACGTCGAAGCTCAGCGAGGTGTTCTTCGCCAGCGCCTGCAACCGCAGCTGGTCCACCGGGGGAACGCCGAACTCGTCGCGCAGCCGCTGCGGGGTGAGCCGCTGCTCCTGCGGCTCGTCGCCTGCGCCCCACCCGCCCTTGACCGGCTCGGTCGCGGTCGCCATCGCGCGGGTCAGGTGGTCGACCAGCCACAGGTCCGCCGGGCGCAGCTCGCCGACCGCGCTGGGCGCGGTGCCCGCCGTGTCCGGCAGGCCGAGGAAGTGGCCGACCTCGTGGGCGAGCCTGCGGCTGCCGGTGCCGGACGGCCAGGTCAGCTGGCCGGGGCGGCCCCGGTCGGTGACCACGATGCTGGCGTGCGCGGACGCGGGGCTGTCGGTGAACTCGACGGTGACGTGGAACTGCTCGCCGCCGGGCAGCCGGTTGCCCCGGTTGAACAGCTCCTCGACGCCCAGGCAGGCGCGGGCCTCCAGGTCGGGGGCGAGGGTGTCCAGGTGCAGGCGCACGGTGAAGTCGCGCACCGGGGAGCCGTCGGCGGTGAAGTCCCTGATGTCGCAGGCGATCGGGCCGCGCCACGGGTAGCCGGTGGCGCCGTCCGGGGTGGTGACCGGCACCTCCTGCGGGCCGTCGCCGTCGCCGCGCACCCAGGCGGTGGCGGGGGTGGCGGCGCGGACCTCGGCGATGGAGTCGGGCTGGACCGGGGACTCCGGGGCGAACCAGGCGGCGCCCGGCGCGGTGGCCTGGGCGGCGGGGGCGGCGGGCTGCGCGGCGAAGGCGGCCGTGGGCGCGGAGGAGGCGGGGCCCGCGGAGAGGTGGCCCGAGGAGGCTTGGCCTGTGGAGGCTTGGCCTGCGGAGAAGTGGCCCGAGGAGGTGAGCCCCGAGGAGGCGGGGGCCGAGGGGGTGGATGCCGAGGGGGTGGGCGCTGCCGAGGCGCGCCCCGCTGAAGCGCGCCCCGCTGAAGTGTGGCCTGCGGTGGCGTGACCTGCTGAGACGGGGCCTGCTGAGGCGTGGCCTGCGGCGGGTGTCGTGGTGGCGGTGGGCTGGGGGGCGGTGGCGCGCCGGGGCGTGGCCCGCGCGGCGATCGAGCCGTCCCCGGTGGGCTGCCCGGTCGCGCCGGAGGCGACCTGACCCGACTTCGGCAGGTGCGTCGTCGCCTGGTGCTGGCCGGACGTAGGGGTCCGGCTTCCGGCAGCCTGACGGCCCGCCGCGGCGCGTTCACCCTGTCCGGATGACGCCAGTTGCCGAGTCGGTGACTCAGCGTCAACGCCCGCGGTCGCGGGCGCCCACGGCTGGCGGGAGGGCGCGGCCCGTCCCCCCTGCGTTGTCGCGCCCGCGTCCGCCGTGCGGCGGCGCGAGCCGTGGGCGTCGGTCACCGGGGGCATTTTGCCTTCGATGAACCGGGAAGTGGATGTGCTGTTGGTCTCGGTCCCCACCACGCCTGCCGGGTCGCCTAGCGCCGTCCCCGCGGGCGCCCGAGCTTTTCCAGGCGGCACCGGAGGTACGGAGGTAGTACTGGATCTGCACCCATGCTAGTCGCTCGAACGAGACAATTTTTCCCACGAGCCGGGGGAACCCCCGCGACTAGCGGTAGTGGATCACGTGGAGGCCCAGCAGCCCCTCGTCCGTCAGCACCGGCGGCTCCGGCCGCGTCCCGTCCGCGAGCTGCACCCCGCCCTCCGCGCGCCGCCCGTTCAGCAGGTGCCCCACCGTCTCCCGGCCCCTGCGGTCCCTGCGGCGCACCCACACCAGCGCGGTCCGCCCGACCTCCATGCCCGCGAACTCGCCGAACACCCCGGCCCAGCCCAGGTGCGTGCTCACCCCGGTCACCTGGCCCAGCTCCGCCGCCGTGTGCCCGATCCACGCCGCGTGCGACGGCGCGGGCGGCGCGTCCAGGCCCGCCGCGTCACCGGCGTCCCAGCGCTCCAACCACGGCCACGGGTCGGCGTTCGGCAGCGCGAACGGCGCCCGGTCCGACTCCTTCGGGACCACCAGCGCGGCGTCCAGCATCTGGTACCGCAGGTCGTCGGAGTCCCGGTAGGCGGCCGTCGTGCAGGCGAACAGCCAGCCCCGGCTCAGCTCGTCCTCCGGCGACGGGTCCACCAGCACGACCTCGCCCGCCCCGTACGCCTGCGCCAGGTGCTCCTCGGCGCGCCGCACCGCCGCCTCGAACCCCAGCAGCTCCACCGGCGGGCGCGGCCGGTGGAAGCGGGCCAGCACCAGCTCCTTGACCGCCACCACCTCCAGGTCCGCGGGGCCGCCGCGCATCCCGTCCAGCACCACCACGCCGTCCGGCCCGTGGTGCGCGTACAGCAGGTGCCCGGTCACCTCGGCGCCCGCCAGCTCCCGGCGCACCCACACCACGCCCCTGGTGTCCTCGCCGCCGTCGCGCAGCGCCGCGACCGCCGCCTCCCAGTCCGGGACCGCCGACACCTCGGCGTGCGGGAAGTGCCAGGCCCGCAACCGGTCCCACCAGCCGGGCAGCTCGTGCTCCGGCCGCCACGGCACCACCGACGCGGGCCTGCGGTCCACCAGCGCGTCCACCGCCACCACCGAGCCGCGCGCGTTCAGCCGCCACACCCAGTCCGCCGGGTCGGTCATCGCGCGCGCCGCAGGCTGCCCGTCGACCAGGTCCAGCACCGAGAACGGGTCGTCGTTCGGCAGCGGGAACGGCTGCCCGCCGTCGCCGGGCACCGCCAGCGCGGCGGCCAGCATCGGCTCGTCCGACCCGGTGTAGCGGCAGCCGAACACGGTGTGGGCGGGCGTCACCAGCACGGCGTCGCCCGAGGGCTCCACCGCGCCGCCGTACACGTGGTCGAGCCACCGCTCGGCCGTGCTCCGTGCCTGTGTCACGCCTGCCCCGTCGTGCTCTGGCCGCCGGTGACCGGGAGGTCGGGCAGCGGGATGTACTGGATCAGCTTCGCGTCCCGGTCGAACCGTCCGGGGAGGTGGCTCTGCCCGTCGTAGGTCACGAGCGTGCCCGCGGCGTTCCAGGCGTTCGTCACGTGCGCCGTCCCGTCGTACCGGGTGACCGCGACCGTGATGTGCCTGCCGACGCCGCCCTGCAGGTAGTCGAGCAGGTCGTGGAAGCTCTCCACGTCCACCAGCTCGGCGCCCGCCTCCCGCTGGACGTACGGGTCCGTCGTGGGCCCGGACATCGGCGGGGCCGACGTCGGCACGCCGTGCATGGTGCGGTGCACGGCCACCACGCAGCGCGTGCAGTTGTAGTTGTGGCCGGGGATCTTCGCGTCGAACGGGTCCCGGTTCACCACCGCGAGGCCGGGCACGTGCTGCTCGGTCCAGGCGCGCGCCGACACCATGTCGGGGAACGCGCCGAGGTGCACGACGCCCTTGGGCAGCCACTTGGCCAGCTCGGCCTGGTGCCTCGGCTCGTGCCGCGCGTCCAGGTCGGCCTTCAGCGCCGTCTCGGCCGCCTTGTGCTCGGCCGCCAGGGTGTCCTGCAGGAGCTTGCGCTCGTCCGCCGACGCGTTGTCGGCGTCCTGCTCGGCCTGGGCGCGCTCGGCGGCGTGCCTGGCCATCAGCTCCTGGCCGAGGCGCTGCCGGTGCGCCTCCTGAGCCTGCTGCGTGTCCTGCTCGAACCGCTGCCGCTCGCCCGCCTGGCGCATCAGCACCTGGCGCTCCGCCTCCTGGCGCTCGGCGTTCTGCTCGGCGGTCAACCGCTGTTCGAGCTGCTGCCGCTCCGCGTTGTGGCGCTGCATCACGTCGTTCCACGCCCGGTTCGGGTCGAACATCCCCGGCGGGGCCTGCGTGACCTGCTGCTGGATCCACATCCGGGCCCGCTGCGCGTCCTCCTGCTGGTGGCGCCCCAGCTCGGCGACGACCTGCTGGCGGTGGGCCTGCTGCCGGTTGCCCAGCTCCTGGCTCGCCCGCTGGTAGTCGGCGGACTGGCGGGCGGTGAACGCGGCGACCGCGTTGGCCAGCTCCTGCTGCTGGCCGGCGAGCACCGCCTGCTCGGTCTGCCCGATCTCGGCGGCGTGCCGCGCGCCCAGCTCGGCCAGCGCCGTGCCCCGCTGCTGCGCGAGGCGGGCGTCCAGCTCGGCGACCGCCGTGGCCGCCTCGGTGGTGTGCCGCTGCTCCAGGGCGGCCAGCTCGGCGACCCGCTCGGCGTTGAGCTGGGCGGCGAGCGCGATGGCCGCCCGGTTGCGCTCGGCCTTCCGCTCGGCGGCGGTCGGGACGGGGTCGAGGTCCATCACGTCGGGGTCGGCCTGGTCCTTGGCCGGGCTGGCGGGCGCGGTGTCGAGGTCCATCGGGTCGGAGAAGGCCTGCTGGTCCGCCCAGGACGGCGGGAGCAGGCTCAGCGAGCCGAACGCGGACGGGGACAACCGGGGGCTGCGCGGCGCGGTGAACGGCTCCACCGGCCCGCGCGGGACAGCGACCGGCGCGACCGCGGGCGTCTCGGCGACCGGGTCGGCCGCCGAGGGGGACTCGGTGGGCGTCTCGGTGGCGGGGGCGCCGGTCGCCTGGTCGTCGGCGGAGGTCTCGACGTCCGCGTCCTCGACGACCGAGCTCGCGACGGTCGCGCCCTCGACGGCCGGTTCGGCGTCGGCGGGCTCGACGGCCGCCGGTTCGGTGATCGCCGGTTCGACGGCCGCCGGTTCGACGACGGCCGCGTCCGCGACAACCGCGTCCGCGACAACCGCGTCCGAGGTGGTCGTGTCCGCGACAACCGCGTCCGTGGCAGCCACGTTCGGAGTGGTCGCGTCCGTGGCAACCGCGTCCGCGACAGCCGTGTCCGTGGCAGCCACGTCCGGGGTGGTCGTGTCCGCGACAACCGGGTCCGGGGTGGGCGCCGGGTTGCTCAGCTCCCAGTCGACGTGCACGTCGGTGCCGTCCGCGCGACCGCCCTCGACGCCGGTGGCCCGAATCCCGTGCAGCGCCAGCGCGCCCGCGACCTCACCCGCCTGCGCCCCGGACACGGTGACCACGACTGACTCGTACCCCTGCCGCTCGCGCACGGCGTTGGTCTTCCGCAGGTCGGCCGCCAGCGCGGTCACCCGCGCCGGGTCGAAGCCGCCGTCGGGCTCGACCGCGAACGACCGCTCGGGCAGCTGGTTCGCGGCGTCGAGGCCGTCGCCCTCGCGAAGACCGGCGCTCACCTGGTCGGTGGCAGCCGTTCCACCGGTCTCCACCGGCGAGGCGCCGGTGAGGGTGGTCTCGAACTCGGCGAACTCGGTGTCGAACTCCTCCTGGATGGTCGCCATCGGGGTGAAGCCCGTCGCGGGGCGACCCGTTCCCGCCACCGCGCGCTCGGCGCTCGGGGAGCGCTCCGCCGGGGACTGGGACTGGGACTGGGGCTCGGTGGCCACCGGGGTGAGCGGACCGCTCACCGGCGTGACGTCGGCCGTCAGCGCGGTGCTCGGGATCTCGCCGTTGGACACCAGCGGGGCGGGCGCCAGCGTCCCGTTGGAGACCGCCGCCCCGTTGGACACCGGCGCGCCATTGGAGACTGGCGTCCCGTTGGAAGCGGGCACCCCGTTGGAGACCGGCGCGCCGTTGGAGACCGGCGTCCCGTTGGAAGCGGGCACCCCGTTGGCGGGCGCCGTCCCGTTGGTGGCAGGCGTCCCATTGGTGACCGCTGCCCCGGTGGCAGCCGCAGTGCCGTTGGTGACCGCCGTCCCGTTCGACTCCGGCGTCACGACCGCCGAGGCCCCGTCGCCCGTGGCCCCGTCGCCCGGCGGCGTGCCGCCGCCCGGCTGGGTGGGCGCGGTCGGCGGCAGGGCCGGGGCCCCGGGGGCGGTGCGGCCGGCGTTGTACGCGTCCACCTGCTGCTCCACCGCGACCTTCGCCGCCCACCACTCGTCGCGCTTCAGCGCGGCCTCGGCCCGCTTCTCGTGCAGCTCGGCCTCGACCTCGCGGATCAGGGCCTGCTGCGCGACCTGCTTCGCCAGCTCGGCCACCACCGCCGCGCCCTCGGCGTCCCGCTGCCCCTCGGCGCGCGTGACCGCCTCCCGGCGCTCGGCGGTCGCCCGCTCGGCCTCGGCCAGGGCGTCGGCCCGGGCTTCCAGCACCCCGCGACCCTCGGCCAGCGCGATCTCGGCGTCCTCCGCCCGGTCCTCGGCGGCGCGGGCCTCCCGCACCGCCCGCTGCGCGGCCTCGGCGCGGTCCAGGGCCGCCTCCACCACCCGCACCCGGCGCCCCGCCAGCGCGTGCGCGGCCTCCAGGGCCGACACGTCCGCGCCGCGCGCCCGCGCGGCCTCCAGCGCCGCCCCGGTCCGACCGAGGGTCGGCGCGACGACGTCCAGGGTGCCGCGCAGCCGCGCGACCACCTCGCCCGTCGGCCGGGACAGGTCGGCCGCGTGGCCGAGGTCCGCCAGGGACCGGTTCGCCTCGACCAGCTCGGCCTCGGCGCGCGCCCGCGCGTCCGCCGCCTCGACGGCCAGCGCCCGCTCGGACTCCGCCCGCTCCCGCAGCCCGGCCACCCGCTCGGCCTCGGCGTCCCGCACCGCCCGGACATCCGCCTCGGCCTGCTCGGCACGCGAGAGCACCGCGCCCTCGTCCCGGAGCCGCGTCCCGGCCCCGACCTGCCTGATCCGCGCGGCCTCCTGGTCGGCGCGGGCCGCCGCCAGCACCGGCGCCGCCTCGTTGATCTTGTCCTGCGCGTCGTGCCTGGCCTTCTCGACCGCCTTCTCGGCCTCGCGCCACGCCTCGTCGGCCTTCTTGACCTCGGCCTGCGCGTTGTCCAGCCCGTCGCCGAACCGCTGGCCCAGCAGGATCTCGGCCTCGGCCGCGGGCACCCGCAGCGACGCCGACCCCGGCACCGACAGGTCCACCACGGACGTGCGCCCGTCCACGGTGGCCACGACGCGGTACTCCACGTCGAAGTCCACCAGGCCGGACGTGCCCTGCGGCTTGCGGTCGGCGGACCGGGTGTCGGTCGGGCCGCCGGACAGCGCCTGCGAGTCCTCGGCGGACCGCTTCACCTCGACGCCGCTGAACGACGGGTTCATCGTGTTGGCCGGATCGGCGCCCTGCTTGATCAGCACGGTGCCCGCCGCCGCCCCGACCGACACGTCGGCCGCCATCGCGACCTTCGCGTCCCCGGTGCTCGCGTACGCCTGCCCCCTGGAGCCGCCCATGCCGACGCCGTCGCTGACGCTGCTCAGGCTCGGGTTGGCGACCCGCGCGTAGACCTTCACGTCCGCGTGCTGGCTCAGCAGCAGCGCCGCCTCGTGCAGCGCCGGGACCTCCAGCGCCCCGCCGGTCATGCCGGGCAGGTGCGGCTGCAGGGTCTCCGAGGCCAGCGCGGAGTACAGCGTGTTCAGCGTGCCGGTGCCCTTGCCGGTGATGCCGTCCTTGGCGCCCGCGCCCCGCAGCGCCGTCAGCGCCGCCTCGCGCAGGTCCCGCGCGCCCCGCAGGCTCTCGACCGTGGCGGTCGGCGGCAGCGCGACCGCGCCGCCCGCCTTCTGCCACGCCGCGACCGCGTCCGCCGCGCCCTGGCTCGCCGGGCGCTTGGTCGCGGTCGACGCGTACGGCGCGGCGGTCGGGCCGCCCGCGATCCGCTGGTTGTCCGCGAACGCCCGCAGCCTCAGGTCCTGCGGCTGCCCGGTGGCGGTCGCGACGACCCGGTCG
>NZ_JBQGCX010001373.1:0-1523 GCF_052038725.1 Actinosynnema sp. | reverse complement strand
CGCCGGCAACGAAGCGGTGCTCTCGGGTTGCGGTCGGCTCCTTCTTCCGGTGGGCGGTGAAGGCGCGGCTCATCGAGGAGTCCCCGGTCGACGACGTCGAGACGATCTCGGTGCCGCGGGGTCTCCCCCGCCCGATCGCGCACGACAGCCTCCAGCAGGCGCTGTGGGACGCCGACGACCGCACGCGGCTCGCGCTCATGCTTGCGGCCTACGCCGGCCTCAGGCGGGGCGAGATCGCTCGGCTTCACACCTCACAGGTCGCCGCCACGCAGCTGTCTGTGACCGGTAAGGGAGGACACCAGCGGATGGTGCCGATCGACCCTCGCGGCGACCTGGCGCTGGAGCTGACCGCCGAGCTTGAGCGTCGCCGCCGCGGTGTTCACGGCACCGGCTGGAGCGGACCGTTCGTCAGCGCGCACGGCTACTTGTTCCCGAGCACCCTGCACGCGGGCCCGATGACGGCGAGCGCTCTCGGCCGGATCATCTCCGAGGCGCTGCCCGAGCACTGGACGTCCCACACCTTGCGGCACCGATTCGCTACAGACGCCTACGCGAGCGAGCGCGACCTGATGGCAGTTCAACAGCTCCTCGGCCACGCACGCCCCGAGACCACGTCCGTGTACGCGCAGGTGCCGCAGGGCGCGCTTCTGGCCGCGGTAGTCGGCGCCGGACCGTCACGCTTGCGGGCGGGGTCCGCGCCGGTCGAACGACCGCCCGCCTATCCAGCAGCCGGGCCCGACCGTTCTAGTTGAGGCTCAAGCAGGGCGCGTCCCGCTGCTCACCGTGGCCGACGCGCCCGGCGGAGGTGCTCGAGTGGCGGGAGTCCCCGACTGCCGCTACTCTTACTTTTGAGGGCAAACTTTTACCTCCGGGACGCTAAGGGGCAAACCTTGACCTTTCACGACGACATCAGGCCGCTCATCGCCGCAGAGACAGCTCTGCTCGCACCAACGCTGTACGACGCGGTCTCCCTAGGGTTGGGCGGCGCGCAGACTCGCATGCGTGGGATCGACCTGAGCAAGTACCCGGCACAGTTCTCAGGGCTGGTGCGCATGGAAGTGCGGGAAGAGCTCGAGGCTCGCGCCTTGCCCGATGGTTGGAGCATCGGCGGCGAACCGCGTCAGATGGCACAGCTGCTCCTCGAGCACGAGGAATACAACATGGTGTTGCGGTTCCTCAAGGAGAACCGGAGCAACCCCGGCCGTGTCCCCCACGCAGGGCTGAACAAGGCCCGCCGCGACATCTGGTCGCGTCGTGAGACGCCGCTCGACCTCGGCTTTGGCTGGGAGGAGCAAGAAGCCAAGGGCGAGCCGGCTACGTTCCTGCTCCTCTGGGGACCAGTGAACCCGCTCAACCTCGATCTCGGTTTCACCCTCCGCGTGGTCCACACCGTGGAGCCTGGCAATCACCTGCGCGGGGTCACATGCGACATGGAGATCGAGCTCCTCCAGGGCGGCGCGATCTTCGAACGCCTCGAGTTCGCCGGCGCCGCCGCGGCCGGGGCCCTGTTCCAGGGCGACATC
>NZ_JBQGCX010001372.1:0-3815 GCF_052038725.1 Actinosynnema sp. | reverse complement strand
CGCTGCCTCAGGTAGCCCGGCGGCACGGCGGCGACCAGCCACACCCCGTTCTCGCTGACGCTGAACGCGTGCCCGTCGGCGTGCATCCGCGCCGCGTCCACCTCCAGCACCACCGGCCTGCCCCGGCGCGCGCCCACGGTCGTCGCGGTCGCCAGGTCGGTGGACAGGTGCACCGCGTGCCTGCTCATCGGCCGCAGCCCCTCCAGCAGGACGTCCGGCAGCGCACGCGCGTTCGTGCCGTGGAACAGCGCCAGGGGCGGCTCCGCGCGCGCGAGGCCCAGGTCCACCTCGACGCTGTGCCCCTGGTTGGCCCTGATCCGGTCGCCCCGCACCGCGAAGCGCCGCTTGTTGTTGCGCTCCACCACCTCCAGCACGGACGCCCGGTCGGTGCGCAGCGCCCGCACCAGCTCCCCCAGGTCCACCCACCCCGCCGCGTCCAGCGCCAGCCCGTACCGGCCGGGGTCGTGCCGCAGGCAGCGCGACATCCGCTTGGACAGCGTGATCACTTCGTCTTCGGTCATGCTCTTCCTCGGGTTCAGGTCCCGCCCTCGGAGGCGGGCTTCAGCTTGGGCGCGCCCGGACCGTCCGCGGCCTGCTGGTCGTCGAAGTTCTGCAGCAGGCAGCTCCGCAGGGACAGGCAGCCGCAGCCCACGCACGAGGTCAACCGGTCGCGCAGCCTGATCAGCGCGTCGATCCGGGCGTCGAGCTCAGAGTGCCACTGCCCGGACAGCCTGCTCCAGTCGGTTTTCGTCGGCGTGCGCCCCTCCGGCAGCGTCGCCAGCGCCGCCCGCACCTCCTCCAGGCTCAGCCCGACCCGCTGCGCGGTGCGGATGAACGCGAGCCTGCGCAGCACGTGCCTGGGGTAGCGGCGCTGGTTGCCCGCCGTGCGCTCCGAGGCGATCAGCCCGCGCTCCTCGTAGAACCGCAGCGCCGTGTGGGGCACCCCGCTGCGCTCGGCGACCTGGCCGATGGTCAACATCTCCGGCAACTTGCTCACCAGCTCAACCTTACTGTTGACCTCCACCATGGTCGAGGTTGTTGGCTGTAGCCATGACCACGGCGACCGAGTACGCCGCCCTCCCCGCGCTCATCACGCGGATGACCGGCGACGAGAAGCACGGGTGGGCTGCCGAGTCCACCCTCGACGTCCTCTGGGTCCTCTACGACCGGGTGCTGCGGGTCGACCCGCGCCACCCCGACGACCCCGACCGGGACCGGTTCCTGCTGTCCAAGGGGCACGGTCCGATGGCCTACTACGCGGTCCTGGCCGCCAAGGGCTTCCTCGACCCGGCCGAGCTCGACGGCTGGGCGGGCTGGGGCTCGCGCCTGGGCCTGCACCCCGACGGCGTGCTCGTGCCCGGCGTCGAGATCGGCAGCGGCTCCCTCGGCCACGGCCTGCCCATCGCCGTCGGCGTCGCCATCGGCCTGCGCCTGCGCGGCAGGACCGACCCCGCCGTGCACGTCCTCGTCGGCGACGCCGAGCTGGACGAGGGCAGCAACCACGAGGCGATCGCGGTGGCCGGACGACGCGGTCTCGACTCGCTCGTGACCACCGTCGTCGACAACTCCTCCGGCTCGCTCGGCTGGCCCGGCGGCGTCGCCCGCCGCTTCGAGGTCGAGGGCTGGGCGACCGCCGAGGTGGACGGCCGCGACCACGACGCGCTGCACGCCGCGTACACCGCCCCGCACCCCGGCAGGCCGCTGGCCGTCGTCGCGAAGGTGGAGGCCAAGCGATGAGCGCCACCACCATGCGCGAGGTCTTCGCCCGCGTCCTGCGCACCGGCCTCGCCGACGACCCGAGGATCGCCGCCGTCATCGCCGAGATCTCCCGCGACGTGCTGCCCGAGCACGAGCGGGTGGTCAACGTCGGCATCCGCGAGCAGGCCATGGTCGGCGTCGGCGCGGGCCTGGCCCTCACCGGCCTGCGCCCGGTCATCCACTCCTACGCCCCGTTCCTGGTCGAGCGCCCGTACGAGCAGCTCAAGCTCGACCTCGGCCACCAGGACCTCGGCGCGGTCCTGGTCGGCATCGGCGGCTCCTACGACGACCCCGGACTCGGCCGCACCCACCAGTCGCCCGCCGACGTGGCCCTGATCGACACCCTGCCCGGCTGGACCGTGCACGTCCCCGGCCACCCCGACGAGGTCGAACCGCTGCTCACCGCCGCGCTGGCCCGCGACGACCGCACCTACCTGCGGCTGTCCCTGCGGACCAACGCCGCCCCGCTCCCGGTGGTCGAGGGGTTCACCGAGGTGCGGCGCGGCGGCGCGGGCGTGGTGATCGCGGTCGGGCCGGTGCTCGACAACGTCCTCGCGGCCGTGGCCGAGCTGGACGTGACCGTGCTCTACGCCACCACGGTCCGCCCGTTCGACGCCGCCGGACTGCGCCGCGCCGTCGCCCACGCCCGCCCGGACGTGCTGCTGGTCGAGCCGTACCTGGAGGGCACCTCAGCGCACCGGGTGTCCCAGGCGCTCGCGGACGAGCCGCACCGGCTGCGCTCGCTGGGCGTGCGGCGGGACGAGGAGCTGCGCGCCTACGGCACCACCGACGACCACGACAGCGCCCACGAGCTGGACCCGGTGGGCGTCCGGGAGGCGGCTCGGCGACTGTTCGGGGGGCGCTGAGGGGGCGGAGTCGCGCAAAAGGCGAGGCGTCCACGGGCCCGCCCCACCGGCTGAGGCATGATCTCCACCGTGAGCGCGCCGAGAACGCTGATCTGGACGTCCGCGCCGACCGCGGAGCTGCAACTGGCCCTGCACCGCGCCGAGGCCGGTCCCGCCGCACTCGTCCCGCTGACCTCCGGCACCGTCCTGCTGCCCCGCCGCGAGACCGGCTACACCGCCGCGACCAGGCTCGCCGAGCGGTGCCGCGAGGTCGGCGACAAGGCCGTGGTCCTGCGCTGGAGCCCGGCGGGCGAGCTGTGGGACGACGGCCGCGCCGCGGGCCACACCGGGGCCGCCCGCAAGCTCGTCCCGCTGACCCGCTGGTGGGGCCTGCGCAAGGCCGCCGCCGACCTCGACCTGCCCGACGACGCCCGCGAGGTGCGCAGGCTCGTCGACGAGGGCCGGGCCGACACCTGGGTGTCCGCGCTGCCGGACCGGGCGGGCCTGGCGATCAACACGGTCCTCCCGGTGGTCCCGGTGACCCAGGGCGGCTCCCCGTTGGCCTAGCCTGGTCACCGTGGCACGCGTCGTCGTACTGGACTACGGATCAGGCAACCTCCGCTCCGCCGAGCGCGCTCTCCAGCGCGTCGGCGCCGACGTGGAGGTGACCGCCGACCCCAAGGCGGTGCTGGACGCGGACGGGCTGGTGGTCCCCGGCGTGGGCGCCTACGCGGCGTGCGTCGCGGGCCTGAACGCCGTGCGCGGCGGCAGGCTCATCGGCCAGCGCCTCGCGGGCGGCAGGCCGGTGCTGGGCATCTGCGTCGGGATGCAGATCCTGTTCGAGCGGGGCATCGAGCACGACGTGGAGACCGAGGGCTGCGGCGAGTGGCCCGGCACCGTCGAGCGCCTCCGGGCCCCGATCGTCCCGCACATGGGCTGGAACACGGTGCAGACCCCCGAGGGCTCCCAGCTCTTCGCCGGGCAGGCCGAGGACACCCGCTTCTACTTCGTGCACTCCTACGGCGTCCGCACCTGGGAGCTCCAGCCCGCCGAGCACCTGCGCCCGCCGCTGGTGACCTGGGCCGAGCACGGGGGCGACCGGTTCGTCGCCGCCGTCGAGAACGGCCCCCTGTGGGCGACCCAGTTCCACCCGGAGAAGTCCGTGGACGCGGGCGCGCGCCTGCTGGAGAACTGGCTCAAGTCGTGCTGAGC
>NZ_JBQGCX010001371.1:0-1704 GCF_052038725.1 Actinosynnema sp. | reverse complement strand
TCGACGTCCACCTCGCCCTGGAGACCTGGGACCGCGCCGTCACCGCCGGGCTGCGCTGGGTCGTCCTGGTCACCGGCGACGCCGACTTCACCCCGCTCGTCGCCCGCCTGGTCAAGCGCGGCGTCCGGGTGCTCGTGCCCGTCGCCGACCCCCGGCGCGCCCCGCAGAAGTGGCCGGAGAACGGCCCGCGCACCGCCTCCCCGCTGCGCGCCAACGCCACCGACACCCCCGGCTTCGACGCCCTGTTCGCCCCCGCCGACCAGGGCGACTACCCCCTGCGCTCACCGTTCACCCGCACGACCACCCCCGTCGCCCCATCGGGCGGGGCGCCGCGCGGCCGTCGCTACGGGCGGATCACCGGCTGGCGCGACGACCAGCCCCACGGCTGCATCACCGACACCCGAGGCGGCTCCTGGTACGCCTCGCGCGACGACCTGCCGGGCGGCGCGCCGATGCTGCCGGTGGGCACGCAGGTGTCCTTCACCGGCTCACCCGCGCCGGGGCCGGGGCGGAAGTACCCGCGCGCGCAGGCGATCGAGCTGGCCTGACGCGGGCTGGGCGCGAGCGGCGAGCACCGACCGGGGCAGCGCTGCCACGAGCCGGTCGAACCGCGCGCCCGCGCCGTCTCACGGCAGCACCGCCGCGAACAGCCCGACCACGTGCGCGGGCACGTCCTCCCGCAGCACCGAGTCCTCGAAGTGGCCCGTGCCGTCCGCGAACGCGTACGAGTCCAGGCCGCCCTCGGCGTACGCGTCGAACCACTCCTCGCCGAGCTCGAACTCCACGTGCAGCATGTCACCCGCCGTGACGGTGATCACCAGATCGCGCAACCGGGGGTCCAACCCGGACACCTCGGCCCGCCACGCCGCCACCACGGCCTCGATCTCCGCGCCCCGCTCCCGCGCCAACCGCTCCGCCCACCGCCGCCGCGCCTCCCGCTCGCGCTCGACCCGCGCCTCCCGCCCGGCCCGCCACGCTGCCCAGCGCGCGCGGATCACCCGAGCCCCCCCGGCTTTCCGATCGCCCGCCGAACGTTCGCCCGGCCAGGGGAATCCGGCTGCGCCCGCCACCCGGACCGGACTGCCGCGCCCCGTCACGCCCACCACCACGCCCCCGTCCCGTCGTCGGTCCGCGCGGACCCCGCCCGCGCGGAACCCGCTCGGACCGGGAACGTACCGAGATCCGCCGGAACCGGCCGCGCCGAGCGGGGGAGCGCGTCCACACCGGAACGACCCCCGCGCGTCATTCGCATGACCCGCCCCGCGCCCCACCCCCACCCGCCCCCGAATCCCGCGTCGACGCCCCCGGCGAACCCGCTCCGGGAATGCCGGTGATCGTCACCCAGCGTCCCCTGTGGAACGTCTGCCGAGGTCGGACGCCCGTTGCCGATTTCGATGCGTGATCGCAGGTCGGCGGTGACCTGCCCGGCGGATATCGGGGCGGGGATTCGGCTAGCCTGGGTGGCGCGCACGGCTTGGCGGTTCACCCGGCTGCCGGGTTTTTTGTCACAAAATGTATTCGCACGCTTTCGGACTGTTCCTTGTCTTACCGCAGGGGGAGAGACGTCAGGGGGAGGGACCTATGCGGGAAGTGGCCGCTGAAGGGCGCTTCGACGGGTGGGAACAGCTGGTGGGTCTCCGGGTCGTCGGCGTCGGGGCGGGCTCGCGCGAGGCCCGCGACCTCAGCATGAAGGAGTGGGAGACG
>NZ_JBQGCX010001370.1:0-1867 GCF_052038725.1 Actinosynnema sp. | reverse complement strand
CCCGACGACACGAGGTCGTCGGGGGCGCGGGATCGGCGCGCGCGGAGCCGGGCCCTAGGCCCTCGCGCGACGGCCGGTCACCAGGCGGTAGATCCCCAGCAGGACCACGGAGCCGAGGATGGCCAGCAGCCAGGTGCTGAGGTCGAAGAAGTTCCCGAGCCCGGTTCCGAACACGGCGCTGCCGATGAAGCCACCGAGGATCGCGCCAACGATGCCGATCAGGATCGTGACGATGATGCCACCAGGGTCGCGACCCGGCATGACCGCCTTGGCGATGGCCCCAGCGATCAGGCCAAGGACGATCCAACCCAAGATGCCCACGATTGCTCTCCTCTGCCTGCGTGACCCGGCGCTTCCGTCCCGCCGGGTGCTCGATGCAGGAGTGCCCTCAGACGGGTGACATCATTCGTGCGTTACCATTCTGTTATCAAGGTACCGCTGTTCGGTCTCGCGACCCTGCTCCGGGACAATGGGCTCCGATGAGCACACCACGCAAGGTCCTGGTTCTCGGGTCCACGGGGTCGATCGGCACCCAGGCACTCGACGTGATCTCCACCAGGCGCGACCAGTTCGCCGTCGCGGGGCTGTCCGCGGGCGGCGCGGACCTCGCGGCGCTGGCCGCGCAGGCCCTGGACTTCGGCGTCCCGGCCGTCGCCGTGGCCCGCCCCGACTCGGCCGAGGACTTCGCCCTCGCCTACGACGCCGAGGTCGCCCGCCGCGGCCTCGCGCCCGCCGACCACCGCAGGCCCCGACTGCTGACCGGACCGGACGCCGCGAGCGACCTGGTCGACGCGGCCCCCGCCGACGTGGTGCTCAACGGCATCACCGGCTCCATCGGCCTCGCCCCCACCCTCCGCGCGCTCGCGTCCGGCGCCACCCTCGCGCTCGCGAACAAGGAGTCCCTCATCGCGGGCGGCCCGCTGGTGCTCTCCGCCGCGGGGCCCGGCCAGCTCGTGCCGGTCGACTCCGAGCACTCCGCGCTCGCCCAGTGCCTGCGCGGCGGTCGCGCCGACGAGGTCGACCGGCTCGTGCTCACCGCCTCCGGCGGCCCGTTCCGGGGGCGCAAGCGCGCCGACCTGGCCGACGTCACCGTCCAGCAGGCCATGGCCCACCCGACCTGGTCGATGGGCAACGTGATCACCATCAACTCGGCCACCCTGGTCAACAAGGGCCTGGAGCTGATCGAGGCGCACCTGCTGTTCGGCGTGCCCTACGACCGGATCGACGTCGTCGTGCACCCCCAGTCGGTGATCCACTCCATGGTCACCTTCACCGACGGCTCCACCCTCGCCCAGGCCAGCCCGCCCGACATGCGCCTGCCCATCGCGCTCGGCCTGTCCTGGCCCGACCGCGTCCCCGGCGCGGCTGCCGCGTGTACTTTCAAAGAGCCGACCGCGTGGACGTTCGAGCCGCTGGACGACGACACGTTCCCGGCGGTCCGGCTCGCCAGGCGCGCGGGCACGGCGGGCGGTTGCCTGCCCGCCGTCTACAACGCGGCCAACGAGGAGGCGCTCGCCGCCTTCTTCGTCGGCGCGACGTCGTTCCTCTCCGTGGTCGACACCGTGGAGCGGGTGCTGGACGAGGCGGACGGCTGGGCACACGACCCCGCCGACGTCGCCGAGGTCCTCGAGGCCGAGCGCTGGGCTCGGACGAGGGCGCGGGAACTGGTGGCCACTTCGGTGGGGTCTGGGAGGGACTGACCGTGGCGTTCGTGTTGGGTGTGGTGCTGTTCGCGCTGCTCATCGGCATTTCGATCGCGCTGGGGCTGTCCTGGCCCGACCGGCTCGAGGACGTCGACGAGCCCTGCGACTGGACCCGGGCCAGCACCTGGGAGTTCCACCCGCTGGACGACGAGGCCTTCCCCGCC
>NZ_JBQGCX010001369.1:0-2572 GCF_052038725.1 Actinosynnema sp. | reverse complement strand
GCGGTGCTGGTGGCCGAGTCGCTCGGTCCCGAGCGGTACGAGGCGAGCGTGGTGTCGGCGGCGGTGGTGTGCGCGCGGGGCGGGCGCACCGGGCACATGCAGTCGCTGTGCCGCTCGCGGGGCATCCCGGTGCTGCGGGTGGCCCCGGCGGAGCTGGGGGCGCTGGCGGGCGAGGTGACCGTGCGGCTGGACCGGGAGTCGGTGCTGCTGGGCGCGGCCGTGCCCGCCCCGCGCGCCCCCGGTCCGGCGCCCGCGCGGTTGGACGAGGTGGACTCGGTGTGCGTGGTGGTGGCGGACGCGACGGACGTGCGCGCGGTCAACGCCCTGTCGCCCTGGGTCGCGCAGGTGGAGAGCTACTTCATCCGGGAGGAGTTCGCCTGCCTGTCGGCGGAGCTGAGCCCGTTCGACGCGCTGCGCTCGGGCGTGGCCGGGGCGCGGCGGTACGGGGCGGCGCTGGCGGACGAGCTGTGCGGGATGCTCGCCGAGCTGCTGCCCGGCCAGCGGTTGGTGATGCGCCTGCTGGACCTGCGCTCGGACGACGCCGCGCAGATCACCACGGGCGTGCCGGTGGAGGGCGAGCCGAACCCGGAGCTGGGCCTGCACGGGGCGCGGTGGCTGCTGGCCGAGGAGAACTACCCGCACGCGTTCCGGGCGCTGCGGGGGAGGTTGCGCGAGCTGGCGGGGCCCGCGGCGGACCGGGTGAGCTTCGCGGTGCCGTTCATCAACGACCGGGACGAGTTCCAGCGGTTGCGCGCGCACCTCGGACTGGACGCGGGGACCCCGCTGGGGGTGTTCGTGGAGACGCCCGCCGCGGTGCACTCGACCGCCGAGTTCTGCGTGGCGGGGGCGAGCGAGCTGTTCGTGGGCACCAAGGACCTGATCCAGTTCTACCTGGCCGCCGACCGGGGCAACCACCTGGTGGCCTCGACCTACCAGACCAGGCACCCGGCGGTGCTGGCGGCGCTGCGGCACGCGGTCACCGCCGGGCGGGGCGGCGGGGTGCCGGTGCACGTGTTCGCGCTGGGCGCGGACGTGGAGCACTACGTGCGCAGGCTGCCGACCCGCAGGCTCATGATGTGCACGGCCGAGCTGCGGCAGGTGGCGCTGGCCGCGGCCGAGCGGGCCGCGGCAGAGCGGGCCGCGACCGGCCGGGTCGCCGGGGAGCCGGTCGCGGCGGCGGGGTGAGGCCGGTCAGCCGACCTCGGAGTGCACCGGCAACCCCGTCACCGGCCTCCGGGTCGCCTGCGCCACGGCCGTGGCGACCGCCGCCGCCGCGGGCGGGTAGGCCAGCTCGCCCATGCCGCCGAGCGGCGCGTCGGAGTCGACGAGCACCACGTCGAACTCGGGCGCGGCGTCGATCCGGGCCCACGCGTAGTCCCGGAACGACGACTGCTCCACCCGCCCGGCCCGGACCGTGATCCGCGCGCCGAGCACCGTGGAGATCGCGTCCAGCACCCCGCCCTCCACCTGCGCCCGCACCCCGGACGGGTGCAGCGCCTGGCCGACGTCGACGGCGGCGGTCACCTTGCGCACCACCGGTTTCCCCCCGCGCGCGTCCACCTCGGCGAGCACCGCGATGGCCGACCCGTACTCCAGGTGGCAGGCCACCCCCAGCGCCCGCCCCGGCCCCGGCCGGAACCGGACCCGCGCCGCCGCCGCGTCCAGCACGCGCAGCACCCTGGGCTGGTCGGCCAGGAGCCTGCGCCGGTACTCGACCTGGTCCCAGCCCGCGCGCTGGGCGAGCGCGCTGAGGAAGCACTCCTCGGCGTAGGCGAACTGGCCCGCGTAGACCGCGCGCCAGAACCCGGTGCGCAGCGGCGCGGGCAGCACGGTGGCGGTCACCTCGCCGGGCACCGCGTAGGGGAAGTGGTCGCCGCTGGCGAGCACCAGCTGGGGGGTGCCGAAGAACGGCAGCACGGTCAGGCCCCAGGTGGCGACCCGGTGCGCGCGCCGCACGGGCAGGCCGTCCGGGCCGAGCTCGGCGGTGAGGCGGTGCGCCGACATGGGCCGGTACGAGTCGTGCCGGGTGTCGTCCTCGCGGGTCCACAGCACCTTGACCGGGGCGCCCGCCGCGCGCGAGCAGGCGATGGCCTCCAGCGCGTAGTCGTCCTCGATCCGCCTGCCGAACGCGCCGCCGGACAGCGTGGGCTCGACCTCCACCGGCACGCCGAGCGCGCGGGTGAGGGTGTCGCGCAGCCCGCCGGGGTCCTGGGTGGGCGCCCACAGCCGGACCAGGTCGGGGCGGGCGTCGGCGGTGGCGTTCATGGGTTCCATGGGGGCGTGCGCGAGCAGCGGCAGCTCGTAGGCGGCGGTGTGGCCGTTCGCGGGCGGCGGGTCCTGCGGGAGCGCGGCGACCAGCTGCGCCAGCCACTCGCGGCTGTCGACGTCCGGCGTGCCGCCGGTCCACTCGCAGGTGAGCGCGGCCCGTCCGGCGAGCGCGGCGGGCGCCGAGCGGGCCACCACCGCCACCCCGCCCTGGGCGCCTGCGACGCCGTCGAGCGCGACGGTGGTCAGCACACCGGGCACGGCCAGCGCCTTGGCGTCGTCGTGCGAGGCCAGCCGGGCGCCCAGC
>NZ_JBQGCX010001368.1:0-17101 GCF_052038725.1 Actinosynnema sp. | reverse complement strand
ACCCCCTCCCGCCCACCGGAACCCCGAGCCCCGTCCTCCCGCTCCACCCCCCGAACCGGGTAAGCTCGCTCTCCGGGGTGGACGGTTGTCCCCGATGGGGCCGAAAGTCCCGACTCACACCAACTCCGGTCGGCTAAGCGGGGAATCTCCCTCGGCGGGACCCCGAAGCCCTTACGGTCAGGGGCCATGACAGGCACAGGCAACCCGGCTGTCGTCGTGTCCGACGTCCGCCAGGACCGGGTCGGCGGGCGCAGTGCGCTCGACGGCGTCTCCTTCACCGTCGCCGAGGGTGAGTTCTTCGGCCTGCTCGGGCCCGCCGGGTCCGGCAAGACCGCGCTGCTCGAAGTCCTCGACGGCCTGCGCCGCCCCGACTCCGGTCGGGTGGAGCTGCTCGGGGTCGAGCCGTGGCCGCGTGACGAGCGGCTCGCGCACCGGGTCGGGATGCGGCCCCAGGTCCCCTCCTTCTTCGACGGCATGGCCGCGCTCGACCAGGTCATGACGTTCGGCGCGCTGCGCGGCGTCGGGGTCACCGAGGCGGTGCGGGCGCTCGACCTCGTCGGGCTCGCGGGCAAGCTCGACGTGCCCGAGTACCGGATGACGGCCGCCCAGCGCCAACTGCTCTCGCTCGCCTGCTGCCTCGCCCACGACCCCGACGTGCTCCTGCTCGACGAGCCCACCGCGGGCCTCGACCCGACCGCCCGCCGCCACGTGTGGGACGTCCTGCGCACCGTCCAGGCCAGCGGCAAGACCGTCGTGTGCGCCACCGGCCACCCCGACGAGGCCGAGATCCTCTGCGACCGGGTCGCCGTCCTCGACCACGGCCGGGTCCTCGCCGCCGACACGCCCGCCGCCCTCGTGCGCGGCCTCGGCGCGCCCACGCTGGTCATCCTGCCCTCGGGCGAGATCAGCGCGCGCGACGCGCAGGCCATCACCGGCGTCGACCGCGCCCGCGAGATCGGCTCCTCGCTCGTCATCGCCACCCGCCGCCCCGGCCAGGTCCTGTCGGCGCTGTCCGCGCACTGCCCCACCGACGGCTTCCAGGTCCGCACCCCCGCGCTGGAAGACGTCTTCCTCGGCCTGACCGGCCGCGAGTACCCGGTGGCCGCCGACCCCCAGGCGGGGTGAAACACGTCATAACTGACAATGGGGACATGCTCTCCAGCCCCGTCGGTCGGTTCCGCCTCCTCGCGTTCGCCGAGGCCGTCTCCTGGGCCGGGCTCCTGCTCGGCATGTTCTTCAAGTACGTGGTGGTCGAGAACGAGCTCGGCGTGAAGATCTTCGGACCGGTCCACGGCGCGATCTTCGTCGGCTACCTGCTGGTGACCCTGATGATGTCCGACCGCTGGTCCAAGGGCACCCTCGCGGTCGCGGTGCTGGCCTCCATCCCGCCCTTCGGCACCGTCCTCTTCGAGCGCTGGGCGCTGAGGAGCGGCAAGCTGGCCGAGCAGCCCGCCGACGGCGCGACCGCTCAGGACTCCGGCGCCCCCGCGGCCTGACCGGCGCCCCCCGCAGCGGCTCGGGCCACCGCCCCGGCCGCTGCCCGCGCGTCCGCGAGGGCCCGCTCCACGTCCCCCTCGTGGTACACCCGCTCGGACCGCTCGATCCCGGCCAGGAACCCCGCGTACACCTCGGCCGCCACCAGGTGCACGGCCGACCGCGCCTGCGCCAGCGCCGCCACCGGGTCGCTGCAGGGGAACGCCTCCCGCCACCCCTCGAACCACACCCGCTCCGCCAACCCGCCCAGGCCCACCGGCAGCGAGCCGAGCATCCGCGCCGCGTCGAGCGCCGGATTGCCCCGGTGCGCGTCCGCCCAGTCCAGGACCACGCCGGACGAGCGCCAGTTCCCGCAGTGGAAGTCCCCGTGCAGCAGGGTCTCCGGCAGCCCGTGCGAGCCGATCGCCACGTCGCGGCGGCGCAGCGCGGCCAGGTCCGGGCTCCCGGCCAGCGCGACCTGCGCGGCGGTGAAGCGCGGCAGCACGGCCCGCAGGTCCGCCGACGTGGTCTCCCAGCAGTCGTGGCCGCCCGCGTCCGCGCTCAGCACCCGGCCCGGCGCCGACGCCAGCACGCGCGGCGCCAGGTCCGGCGCGACCCCGGCCACCAGCGCGATCACGGCGGCCTCGTCCGCGAGGAACGGCGGCGTCGCCTTCAGCCACACCGGACCGGACGCGGTCGGCAACCGGTACACGCACGACAGGTTCCAGGTCTTCACCTGCACGGCCGGGCCCGTCCTGGTCACCACGCCGTCCGCCCAGCCCACCAGCGCGCGCGGACCGCCGGGGCGCGCCCACGGCAGGCGCAGCGGGTCCTCGGGCAGCTCCGGGTCGGGGGAGCGCAGCAGCAGGCCGCGCGTGGGCACCCGGTCGACCTCCACCAGGTAGGTGACCCGCCCGTCCCTGGTCCGACCACCACCCGCGACGGACACCAGCCGCAGCACCGCCGAGGTCACGCCCAGCACCGCGTCCAGGTGCGCGGTGACCGGCTCCACGTCGTTCCACCACGGACTGGAGGGGACCTCGAAGGACAGGGAACCCAGGTGCTGCCCCGCGTGCTCGACCAGCACCACCGCCTCGCGCATGACGGTCAAGGTAGGAGCGGACGGGGCGGAGGAGAAGAGATTAACGCGGGTGGGGGAACGGCGATCGGGGGAACGGGCGGTGGGCGACGGTGGACGGGTGAGCGGATCGCTGGACGGCGAGGGCCCTGGGACGAAGGACTGAGGGGACGAAGGACTGCGAGGGGCGCGGTGGCGGGGTCCTCGGCGCGGCCGGAGCCTGCTCGGTCGCGCTGCGGCGCGGCCGAGGGGGTGAGCGGCCCACCCAGCGGTCACCTGACGACCGCCCGGCGACCGCCCGACGACCGTCCCGCCGCTCAGTCCTCGAAGTCCCCGGCCGCCCGCCGGACCTTCGACAGCAGCTCCGTCAGCTGCTCGGTCTGCCGCTCGGTCAGCCCGTGGATGCCGAAGTTCACGTCGATCACGGCCTTCGTCGCCGCCTCGCGCCGCTCGTGCCCGGCCTCGGTGAGCTGGATCAGCGTGGTGCGCCGGTCCGTCGGGTGCGGGGTGCGGCGGACCAGGCCGTCGGCCTCCAGGCGGTCCACGATGTTCGTCACGCTCGTCGGGTGCAGCTGCAGGCGCTCGCCCATCACGCGCATCGGCACGCTGCCCGACTTGGAGAACGTCAGGAGCACGAGCGCCTCGTAGCGGGCGAACGTCAGGTTGTGCGGTTTGAGGGACGCGTCCACGGCGGACTGGATGATTTGCTGTACCCGCATGACGCTCGTCACCGCCGCCATCGACGGGGACGGCCCGATCCGCTTCTCCCACAGCTCGGCGGCGCGCGCGATGGGGTCGAAGGGGAGTGGCCGGTGCGTCATGACCCGAAGCTACCAGTGGGTACCGGGAACCGTTCAGGAGGCAGTTGTGCTCGTCGCGTTCAGCGTCAGCCCGCTCGGCGGGGAGTCGGACAGCGTCGCGGAAGCGGTCGCCGAGGCGGTCAGGGTGGTGCGCGAGTCGGGGTTGCCCAACGAGACCAACGCGATGTTCACGCTCGTCGAGGGCGAGTGGGACGAGGTGATGGACGTCGTCAAGCGCGCCACCGAGGCGGTGCGGGCGCGGGCGCCCAGGGTGAGCCTGGTGCTCAAGGCCGACATCCGGCCGGGGCACACCGGGCAGATGACCGCCAAGGTCGACCGGGTCGAGCAGCACCTGGCCGCGGACCCCGAGGGGGAGCGGGGATGAGCGACAGCGGAGCGGCCCGGCGGTTATGGCTGCGGTACGAGCCGTACCACGCCGTCACGTACTTCACGCCGGAGAGCAAGGCCGCGGCCAGGGAGCTGGGCTGCGCGCGGCACTGGACCGGGTACTTCGGGATGCGGGCCGCGCCGCTCGGCGCGGCCCTGCCCGAGGTGGTCGCGGCGTCCTTCTACAGCTTCCACCCGGACGTGGTCGCCCGGTTCGTGCCGACGGCCTGGGACGACGCCGCCCCCGCCGACTTCCTCGCCGCCCGGCTGCGCGGGGTCGACGGGGCGCTGCGCAGGCTCCTCGACCCCGCGCCCACCGACCTGGACGGCGGGCGCGCCGCGCTCGACCTCGGCGACCCCGCCACCAGCGCGCACCTGGCCGAGGCCGCCGACCTGGCCTGGGCCGCCGCCGAGGCCGCACCGGTCGCCGGGCGCCCGCTCGCCGCCGCGAACCGGGCGCTCGGCAGGCCCGACGAGGCGCACCTCGCGCTGTGGCAGGCGACGGCGGTGCTGCGCGAGTCCAGGGGGGACGGGCACGGGGCGGCGCTGGTCGCGGCCGACCTCGACCCGTGCGAGGCGCTGGTCCTGTTCGCCGCCCACCGCGCGCTCGACCCGGCCCGGCTGCGCCTGGCGCGCGGCTGGTCGCCGCAGGAGTGGGCCGACGCCGAGGACCGGCTGGCCGAGCGCGGCCTGCTGGAGCACGAACCCGCCGAGGCCGAACCGGTCACCGGCTACGCCCGACCCGCCGCCGAACCGGCCGGGCGGGAGCACCCCGCGCCCGGCGGGAGCGCCCCGAAGCCGCCGGGTGACCGCGCCGAAGCCACGGGCAGCCCCACCACCCCCGCCCCCGAGCGCCGCGTCGTGCTCACCACCGCCGGGATCGCCCTGCGGGAGCAGGTCGAGCGGGTCACCGACGCCGTCGCGGAGCGGCCGTGGCGGGTGCTCGGCGTCGCGGGGACCACCCGGTTGAGCGACTTGCTCACCCCGCTCGCCCTGACCATCGGGGCCCGCAACGAGGTGATGCGCGACAACCCGATGGCGATCGACCCGGTCCGCGACCTCACCGACTAGGAGTCGTGCCAGGATGGGAGCGTGACAAGGCCAGACCCTCGCAAGACCGCAGCACTGTCCGCCGCGCTGTCCGGGGCGGTCGACCTCGGCGCGATCAAGGCGCGGGCCGACGCGGCCCGGCAGCGCGCCGCGGCGCCGCCCCCCGGCGCGCCCGCCGCTCCCGGAGCCGCCCCCGGCGGCGCACCGAGCCAGTGGGTCGTCGACGTCACCGAGGCCACCTTCCAGCCGGTGGTGGAGCGCTCCCTGGAGATCCCCGTCGTGGTCGAGCTGACCGCGTCGTGGAGCCCCGAGGCCGGGCAGCTCTCCCCGGTGCTGGAGCGCCTGGCCGAGGCGGGCGGCGGCGCGTGGCTGCTCGCCAGGGTGGACCTGGACGCCAGCCCGCGCATCGGCCAGCTGTTCGGCGTGCAGTCGGTGCCCACGGTCGTCGCGGTCGCGGGCGGCCAGCCGATCGACGCGTTCGCCGGTCCGCTGCCCGAGGCCGAGATCGCCCAGTGGATCGACCGCCTGCTCGACGCCCTCCGCGACCGCCTCCCCGGCATCGCGGCGGCCGAGGCGAACCGGGGCGCGCCCGCGCCGGAACCGGAGGACCCGCGCCTCACCGCCGCCGAGACCGCCTTCGAGGAGGGCGACTTCGCCGCCGCCGAGGCCGCCTACGAGGCGATCCTGTCCGCCGAGCCCGGCAACGCCGAGGCCAAGGCGGCGCTCGCCCAGGTCCGGTTCACCGCGCGGGTCGAGAGCCTGGACCCCGCCGTGGTGGCCACCGCCGACGCGAACCCGGACGACCTGGAGGCGCAGCTCGCCGCCGCCGACGTGCAGATCGTCAACCAGGAGGTCGAGCAGGCGTTCCAGCGGCTCGTGGACACCGTCCGCCGGGTCTTCGGCGACGACCGCGACAAGGTGCGCAACCACCTGATCGCCCTGTTCGAGCTGTTCCCGGCGGACGACCCGGCCGTGGCCAAGGCCCGCCGCAACCTCGCCAGCGCGCTCTACTGACCGCCCGGCACGACCGGACCGGGACGACCGGAACGGCACGACCAGACCAGTGAGGGCCGCCGGGGAAGATCCCCGGCGGCCCTCGGCGCGTCAGAAGAACCCGGCCCTCAGCTCCCGTACTTGCGCGTGCACAGCCCGGAGCCCTCGAAGAACCCGTCGCGGAACGCCTCCACCCGCGCGAACCCGGACGGCACCGAGGAGCCGTTCACGTCCGCCGCGATCAGGCTCCCCTCGGCGAGCAGCTCGGCCACCGCCTCGTCCAGGTCGCCCGAGGACAGCCGCAGCTCCACGCCCTCCTTGTTCGTCGTCCCGGCCCAGTACCCGGTCAGGCAGGCCGTGCGCAGCCCGGCGGCGGGACCGGCCAGCGCGTACCCGGTGGCCTTCTGGATCGACAGCGCGTACCGCGACGCGATCTCGGCGAACGCCGCGAAGTCCCCGATGCCGCCCGCCTGCCCGCGCTTGGTCGGGGTGCCGATCGTCACCAGCTCGACCAGGTCCACGGCGATCTCGTTCGTCGACGGGCAGTACGACGCGGGCAGCGTCTCCTCCGCGTCCGCGCAGTCGACCATGGTCTCCTTGAGCGCGGGCGGGGTGGCCCCGCTCTGCTTGTAGGCGTCGCGCAGGCTGGCCTCCAGCTTGTCCAGGACCTTCCGCTCGCCGACCGGCAGGTTGCCCATGCCCGCGCCGGAGTCGGTGTCCTTCGCGCTGAACCGCTGCTGCGTGATCCGCTCCTGGATCTCCGCGTCGTCGATCTGCGAGCACCGCTTCGGGTCGCCCGCGAAGCCGAACTGGAACGCGGTGACCCGGTCGAACGCGCTGCCGTGCGCCCCGCGCTTCTCGGCGCTGGTGCCCGCCGCGTCCTTGATGAAGAACATCGTCTGGAGCACCTGGTTCAGGCCCGGCCCGGTGGAGATCCGGAAGTGCTCGGACTTGCCCTCGGCGACCCAGCGGAAGAAGTTGCCCGCGTAGCAGTCGGCCTGCTGCTCCTTGACGATGCTGCTGGTGGCCTGCGTGACGCCGCCGTCCGGGCCGAGCTTGTACTGGATCGCGTGGCCCATCTCGTGGGCGAGCACGGTCACCACGGCCATCGGCCCGAACGCCTCGTGCAGCATCGGCAGCAGGTCGCCCCGGTCCCAGGCGATGCTGTCGTCCAGCGAGCAGTAGAACGCGTTGGGCACGCCCGCCGTGTTGATCCGGCAGATCTCGACGCCCCGCCCGGTCGAGTCGTAGGAGACCAGGCGCTTGACGGACTCGAACTCGCGCCCGCCGAAGTTCTTCGGCAGCTGCTCGGCCCAGTACTGCTCGACGTCGGCCAGCGCGTTGATCGCCAGCCGGTCCATCTCGCCGCCGTCGCCGTTCTCCACCCGCAGGTCCGCGTCCGGCACCCCCGGCTTGGGGCCGCTCTCCCCGGTGGTGATGTCCAGACCGGACACCTTCGACGCGTCGGGCGGCATCATCCGGCCCTGCCCCGACACCACCTCGGTGCAGCCGCTGAGCAGAGCGGCCACCGCCAGCGCCGCGACGAGCGCCGCGCCCTTGCCCGTCCGTCGAGCCATGATGCCCAAGCCCCGTCCAGATCCGCGCCAACCTGACAACCGGGCCACAGGCCCCGCTCCGCGCACCCTACTTCGCCCCCAGTCCACTCCGGGCGGGAGTCAGGAACGCGGTGTCCTCCGACACAGCGCGTGCCGGACCCGCGCCAGGGCCGCCGATAGCTCCGCGCCCAACAGGGTGATCATTCACCCAGGGGTGTGAGGTTTTGGAGAGCGTCCGGGCGCGGGGCGCACCCGGAGTGCGAGCGCGGCGGCCGTGGTCCCGCTACTCGACCCGACGGCCGCCGAGCCGCCGGTCCGGGCCCGTCAGGCGATCCCGCACTTCGAGAGCCCTTCGAGCACCCCGGTGCGGAACACCTCGACCCGCTTGAACCCCGGCCCCACCGCAGCCCCGCCCTCGGCGTCGCGGCCCGCGTAGTCGTGCGCCAGCAGCACCTGCACGGCCTCGTCCAGGTCGCCGGGGGAGAGGCCGAAGCCCTGCTGCCTGGTGAACACCTCGCGGGTGTACGCCCCGGCCAGGCACAGCGCGTTCTCCGCCGCCCCGTCGCCCGCCACCGGCTTGCCGGTGGCGGCCAGCGCGGCCAGCCCGTACCGGCTGGCCAGCAGCGTGCCGGTGGCGTAGTCGCCGATCCGGGCGTGCAGCTTCGGCAGCTCCTCGTTCACGTCGATCTCGACCGCCGCGTCGGCCGGGCAGAACGCGATCGGCCCCTGGTCGCCCGCGCAGTCCGGCTCCTGCTCCACCGTGGTGATCCTCGGCGCGACCCACCGCCCGCCTGCCTGCTGCACCGCGGCCTGGTAGTAGGCGTCCAGGTCGGGCAGGACGCTGTCGAGCATGTCCGCGAACGGCAGGTTCCCGCCCCGGCTCTGGTCGGCGGCGGTGGTGAACGACTGCTGGGTGAACGGCCGGTTGTCCACGGTCATGGCCGCGCAGAACTTCGTGCCCTGCTGGTAGCCGTCCTGGAACGCCGACACCCGGTCGAACGCGTTGCCGTGCGCCGACCGGTCGGCGGCGGAGGTGCCCACCGGGTCGCGGAAGGTGATCAGCGCGCCGAGCGCCGAGTCCAGCGACTCGGTCCCGATCGACAGGTGCTCGGCCTGCCCGTCGTTGACCCACTTGAGGAAGTTGCCCGCGTAGCAGTCGGCCATCGCCTCGGTGAGGATCGTCGGGTACCTCTCGGGCTGCCTGCGCTCCAGCTCCTGCGTGATGCCCATCCGCCGCTGCACGGCGTGGCCCATCTCGTGGGCGAGCACGATCACCACGGCCGAGTCGCCGAAGCTGTCCTGGAGCACCGGCAGCAGCGCGGCCCGGTCCCAGGCGATCGCGTCGGCGCTCGGGCAGTAGAACGCGTTGCCCTCCACGTCCAGCGCCTTCTCGGTGCACGGCGGCGGCTTGGCGGACTGGCTGCTGGTGTCCACCGAGTAGTACCCGCCCGCCAGCTCCTTCCAGTCCTGGCCGAAGGTCTCCGGGAAGGCGGACTTCCAGAACTGCTCGACGTCGGTGATCGCGGCGGCGGCGAGCTGGTCGATCGGGCTGCCGTCGGCGCCCCGGATGAACGAGGTGTCGACCGTGCCCCTGGTGACCCCCTCGCCCGCGACGGGCCGCCCCGGCACGGGCTGGGTGCAGCCGCTCACCACGGCCACGAGGGTGATCAGCACGGTCACGTCCGCCAGCCGACCGGATGAGCGCAGCATGGGGCCCATTGTGCCCCGTTCGGAGGCTCCGGGGGAGCGGACCGGGAAGACCCGGAGACGCGGAACGGCCGGGAGGCCACCTGCGCCTCCCGGCCGTTCCCCGTCGTCCCGGCTGCCTCAGACCGGCTCGGGGTCGGCCTTCGCGGGCCTCACCGCGGGCTCGACCTCGGCGGGCTCGACCTCGGCGGGCGGGACCTCGGCCGGCACGACCTCGGCGGGTGGCACGACCTCCACCTCGGGCAGCTCGTCCAGCACCGCCTCCAGCACCACCGCGCCCTCGGCGCCGTCCGCCAGCACCGCCTCCGCCGCCTCGACCGCGGCCTCCTCCGGCCCGTTCTCCGGAGCCAGCCACAGCACCCCGTTCGGCGGCAGCTGGAGCACCGCCGACGTCGGCCGCCCGTGCCACGGCGACCCGTCCGCCTCGACGCCGCCCAGGTTGCCCACCCCGGAACCGCCGTAGTGCCCCGAGTCCGTGTTCAGCACCTCGCGCCACCGGCCGCGCACCGGCAGCCCGACCCGGTAGTCGTGGTGCGGCTGCCCGGAGAAGTTCGCCACGCACGCCAGCAGCGAGCCGTCCTCGCCGATCCGCAGGAAGCTCAGCACGTTCCCGCCCGAGTCGTTCGCGTCGATCCACGAGAAGCCCTCGGGCTTGGAGTCGGCGCTGTACAGCGCGGGCGAGGCCCGGTACACCCGGTTCGCGTCCGCCACCAGCCTGCGCACGCCCGCGTGCAGCGGCTGCTCCAGCAGGTGCCAGTCCAGCGACTTCGACTCGGACCACTCCGCGGGCTGCCCGAACTCGCCGCCCATGAACAGCAGCTGCTTGCCGGGGTGCGCCCACATGAACGCCAGCAGGGCGCGCAGCCCCGCCGCCTTGTTCCAGTCGTCGCCGGGCATCCGCTGCCACAGCGAGCCCTTGCCGTGCACCACCTCGTCGTGCGAGAGCGGCAGCACGAAGTTCTCGCTCCACGCGTACACCAGCGAGAAGGTGATCTCGTTGTGGTGGAACGAGCGGTGGATCGGCTCGCGCGAGAGGTAGTGGAGCGTGTCGTGCATCCACCCCATGTTCCACTTGAACCCGAAGCCCAGCCCGCCCAGGTGCGTCGGCCGCGACACGCCCGGCCACGCCGTGGACTCCTCGGCGATCATCACCACGCCGGGGTGCCGCCGGTACACCGTCGCGTTCAGCTCCTGCAGGAACCGCACCGCGTCCAGGTTCTCCCGGCCGCCGAACTCGTTCGGCAGCCACTGCCCGTCCTGCCGCGAGTAGTCCAGGTACAGCATCGAGGCCACCGCGTCGACCCGCAGGCCGTCGAGGTGGAACTCCTCGATCCAGTACAGCGCGTTCGCGACCAGGAAGTTGCGCACCTCGTTGCGCCCGAAGTCGAACACGAGCGTGCCCCAGTCGGGCTGCTCGCCGCGCCGGGGGTCGGCGTGCTCGTACAGCGGGGTGCCGTCGAACTTCGCCAGCGCCCACGCGTCCTTCGGGAAGTGCGCGGGCACCCAGTCCACGATCACGCCGATGCCGCGCTGGTGCAGCACGTCCACGAAGTGCTTGAAGTCGTCCGGCGAGCCGAACCGCGAGGTGGGCGCGTAGTAGGAGGTGACCTGGTAGCCCCACGACCCGCCGAACGGGTGCTCGGCGATCGGCAGCAGCTCCACGTGCGTGAAGCCCGCCTCGGTCACGTAGTCCGCCAGCTCCTGCGCCAGCTCCCGGTACCCGAGCTTGCGCCCGTCCTTCTCCGGCCGCCACGACCCGAGGTGCACCTCGTAGACGCTCATCGGCGCGTTCACCCACTGGGTGGCGTCACGCCTGGCCTCCCACTCGGCGTCGTCCCACGCGTACAGCGACTCGGTCACCACCGAGGCGGTCTGCGGGGGCGTCTCCGTGGCGAACGCCATCGGGTCGGCCTTCTCGTGCCACACCCCGTCCGCGCCCAGGACGCGGAACTTGTACCGCGAGCCCACCGGCAGGTTCGGGACGAACACCTCCCAGATCCCGGTGTTGCCCAGCGAGCGCAGCGGGTTCGCGCGGCCGTCCCAGCCGTCGAAGTCGCCGCACACCCGCACGCCGCGCGCGGTCGGCGCCCACACCGCGAACGACACGCCCCGCACCACGCCCGCGGGGGTGTCGTAGCTGCGCGGGTGCGCGCCCAGCACGTCCCACAGCCGCTCGTGGCGGCCCTCGGCGATCAGGTGCAGGTCAAGCTCGCCCACGGTCGGCAGCCACCGGTAGGGGTCGTCCACCTCGACGACGTGCCCCCGGTAGTCCACCTCCAGGCGGTAGTCGCCGCCGGGGTGCTCGGGCAGCTCGCCCGCGAACAGCCCGTCGGCGACCCGGTCCAGCTCGAACCTCTTGTCCCCGACCAGCACCGACACCGCGCTCGCACCCGGCCGCAGCGCGCGGGCGACCGCGCCTCCTCCGGCGCGGTGCACCCCCAGCACCGAGTGGGGGTCGTGGTGCGACCCCGCCAGCAGCCGGTCGACGTCCTCGGGCTGGATCGCACTCACGTCCCGCTCACGCTCCTTCTCCGGTGATCCGGGCGATCGACGACAGCGGAACCGTCAACCACTCCGGTCGGTTGGCATGTTCGTAGGCGACCTCGTAGACCGCCTTGTCCAGCTCGAACGCCCGCAGCAGCGGACCGCGCTCGCGCGGGTCGCCCACGGCCGCCGCCGCGGCCTCCGCGTAGCCCTCGGTGAACGCGGCCCGGTTGCGCCGCGCCCACTCCAGGGCGCGCCTGGTCAGCTGCTCGTCCTCGGGCTGCCCGACCAGCAGCTGGTGCGCCGCGTAGTCGAACGACCGCAGCATCCCCGCCACGTCCCGCAGCGGCGAGCGCAGCGCGGTCCGCTCCGCCAGCGGCGCGCCGGGCTCGCCCTCGAAGTCGATGACCAACCAGCCGTGCACGGTCCGCAGCACCTGACCGAGGTGCAGGTCGCCGTGGATGTGCTGGATGGCGATCGCGCCGGGGGTGTCCCGCGCCTGGTCGAACGCCTCGCGCAGCGCGGGCGCGTACTGCTCCAGCTCCGGCACCGAGCCCAGCACCAGGTCCAGCCTGGCGTGCATGGCCCGCACCGAGCGCTCGATGTCGTCGGCGTCCGCGACCTGCGCGCCCAGGGCGCGCTCCAGGTCCGCGTGCACCCGCGCCACCGCCGCGCCCAGCCTGCTCGCCTCGCCCGCGAAGTCCCCGCCCACCTCGTTCGGGTGCAGGTCCCCCTCGGCCATCAGGTCGCGCACGCTCGTGGTGGCCATGGCCCAGCCGTCCACCGCGTCCGGGAGGAACTGCTGGAGCATCCCGAACGTGGTGCGCTCGCCCTTGACCTCGCCGCTGATCGACCCGAGCGGCCGGGCGATGTGCTCGCAGCCCACCTCGTGCAGCGCCCGCTGGAGCACCAGGTCCGGGTTCTCGCCCAGGGTGAGCTTGCGGAACAGCTTCAGGATGCACTGGCTGCCGAACACCACCGAGGTGTTCGACTGCTCCGAGGTGATCGGCCTGCCGCGCAGGCCCTCCGGCACCTCGACGCCCGGCTCGGTCCGGAACTCCAGGCCCTCGACGGTGTCACCGCGCGCGATCCCGTCCAGCAGCAGACCGGTCAGCTCGGCGTCGCCGGTGGCCTCGAAGCCCTCCAGCCGGTCGCTCACCACCAGCTGGTACGGGTCGAGCCGGTCGGCCTGCTCGACCTCCACGACCAGGTGCACCAGCAGCGGGTCGTGCGAGAGCACGGTGCTGCGCAGCGGGCGCACGGCGTCGACGGGCCGGTCCTTGCCGCCGAACCAGCGCTGCGCGGGCAGCCAACCGGTCAGCTCCGCGACCACCTTGTCCACGAGCTCCTGCGGTTGCGTCACGTCGCGTCACCTGCTGCTTTCGCCGTCGTCGCCCGCCGCCACGAGCTGGAACCAGTAGAAGCCGTGCCCCGGCAGGGTGAGCAGGTAGGACAGCTCGCCGATCTGCGGGAAGCGCACCCCGCCGGTCAGCTCCACCGGGCGCAGCCCCCGGTGCTCGCCCAGGTCCAGCTCGACGGGCTGCGGGAACCGGGACAGGTTGTTCACGCACAGCACGATGTCCTCCTGGCCGTCCGGCCGCCGGAACCGGCGCCGGTAGGCCAGCACGCTCGGGTTCGAGCCGCCCAGGTCGTCGAAGTCGCCCTCCGCGAACGCGTGGTGCTGCTTGCGGATCTCGATCATCCGCCGGGTCCAGTTCAGCAGCGAGGACTGGTTGTTCAGCTGCGCCTCGACGTTGAGCGCCTGGTAGCCGTACACCGGGTCCATGATCACCGGCAGGTACAGCCTGCCCGGATCGCAACCGGAGAAGCCCGCGTTCCGGTCGGGCGTCCACTGCATCGGGGTGCGCACGCCGTCGCGGTCGCCCAGCCAGATGTTGTCGCCCATGCCGATCTCGTCGCCGTAGTACAGCACCGGCGAGCCGGGCAGCGACAGCAGCATCGCGGTGAACAGCTCCTGCTGGTTCCGGTCGTTCTCCAGCAGCGGCGCCAGCCTGCGGCGGATGCCGATGTTCGCCTTCATGCGCGGGTCCTTGGCGTACTCCGCGTACATGTAGTCGCGCTCCTCGTCGGTGACCATCTCCAGGGTCAGCTCGTCGTGGTTGCGCAGGAAGATGCCCCACTGGGCGCCGTCCGGGATGCTCGGCGTCTGGGCCAGGATCTCCGAGATCGGGAACCGGGACTCGCGCCGCACCGCCATGAAGATGCGCGGCATCAGCGGGAAGTGGAACGCCATGTGGCACTCGTCGCCGCCCACCTCGGCGTCGCCGAAGGACTCCACCACGTCGGCGGGCCACTGGTTCGCCTCGGCCAGCAGCACCCGACCGGGGTACTCGTCGTCGATCACCTTGCGGCAGCGCTTGAGGAAGTCGTGCGTGCGCGGCAGGTTCTCGCAGTTCGTGCCCTCCTGCTCGAACAGGTAGGGCACGGCGTCCAGGCGGAACCCGTCGATGCCCAGGTCCAGCCAGAACCGCAGGATGTCGAGCATCGCCTCCTGCACGTCCGGGTTCTCGAAGTTGAGGTCCGGCTGGTGCGAGAAGAACCGGTGCCAGAAGAACTGGCCGCGCACCGGGTCGTACGTCCAGTTCGAGGACTCGGTGTCCACGAAGATGATGCGCGCGTCCGCGTAGCGCGAGTCGTCGTCGCTCCACACGTAGTACTCGCCGTACGGGCCGTCCGGCTCGGCGCGCGACTGCTGGAACCACGGGTGCGCGTCCGAGGTGTGGTTGAGCACCAGGTCGGTGATCACCCGGATGCCCCGGCGGTGCGCCTCGTCCAGCAGGTACACGAAGTCGTCGACGGTGCCGAACTCCGGCAGCACCGCCCGGAAGTCGCTGATGTCGTAGCCGCCGTCGCGCAGCGGCGAGGCGTAGAACGGCGGCAGCCAGAGGCAGTCGACGCCGAGCCACTCCAGGTAGTCCAGCCGCGAGGCCAGACCCCTCAGGTCGCCCGTGCCGTCCCCGTTCGAGTCGGAGAAGGCGCGCACGAGCACCTCGTAGAACACCGCGCCCTTGTACCAGGCCTGGTCGCGCGGCACCTCCCTGGCCGATTTGAAGTCCTCGGCCTGGGGTTCGACCAGCAGCCCGTCGGCACCGATGGCCTCACCGGTGTGCGGGATGCCGTCCAGACCGAGTGCCGCGTCGGGTCGGGGTTCCTCGTCGTGCATGATGCTCCACCTCGTCCCACCTCATCGGGGGTACGCTCGACCGCCCCCCGCGTTCCGCGCGACGCGGGGGGTACTGCGCTAACCGGTGATCGCTAGCCCGCGAACCTGCGCTGCACGGCGACGATGTGCGCCGTCGCCCGCCAGGGTTCGAGCTTCACGTAGTTGGCCTGACCCCAGTCCCACGTCTCGCCGGTGACCTCGTCGTGCGCGATGAGGCGCTCGTGCCAGTCGATGCCGAGAGCGGGCAGGTCGAGCCGGATGGTCCCCTCCTGGGCCCCGTTCGGGTCCAGGCTGACCACCACGACGATCGTGTCACCGGTGGCCGGGTCCTGCTTGGAGTAGGCGATCAGGGCCGGGTTGTCGACTTCGTGGAAGCGCAGCGTCCGCATCTGGCGCAGCGCCGGGTGCGCCCGCCTGATGCCGTTCAGCTTGCGCAGCCACGGTTCCAGCGAGCGGCCCTCGGCCACCGCCGCCGCGTAGTCGCGCGGCCGGAGCTGGAACTTCTCCGTGTTCAGGTACTCCTCGCTGCCCGGCTTGAGCGCCTCGTGCTCGAACAGCTCGTAGCCGGAGTACACCCCCCAGGTCGGGGACAGCGTGGCGGCCAGCGCCGCGCGCAGCGCGAACGTGCCGGGACCGCCGTGCTGGAGCGACTCGTGCAGGATGTCCGGGGTGTTGACGAACAGGTTCGGCCTGGCCTCGTCCCAGTGCGCGAGGTGGTCCAGCGCGAACTCGGTCAGCTCCTCCTTCGAGGTGCGCCAGGTGAAGTAGGTGTACGACTGGGTGAACCCGAGCTTGGCCAGCCCGTACAGCCGCGCCGGACGGGTGAACGCCTCGGCCAGGAACAGCACGTCCGGGTGCCGGTCCTTCACGGTCCAGATCAGCCACGCCCAGAAGTCCGGCGGCTTGGTGTGCGGGTTGTCGACCCGGAAGACCTTCACCCCCAGGCCGACCCAGTGCAGCACGACCCGGAGCACCTCGTTGTAGATGCCCTGCGGGTCGTTGTCGAAGTTGACCGGGTAGATGTCCTGGTACTTCTTCGGCGGGTTCTCCGCGTACGCGATCGTGCCGTCCGGGCGGGTGGTGAACCACTCCGGGTGCTTGAGCACCCACGGGTGGTCCGGCGCGGCCTGGAGCGCGAGGTCGAGCGCGACCTCCATCTCCAGCTCGGCGGCGCGCGCCACGAACGCCCTGAAGTCCTCCTCGGTGCCCAGCTCGGGGTGGATCGCGTCGTGCCCGCCCTCGTCCGAGCCGATCGCCCACGGCGAGCCGCAGTCGTCCTCGGTCGCGGTCAGCGTGTTGTTGGGGCCCTTGCGGTTGACCCGGCCGATCGGGTGGATCGGCGGCAGGTACACCACGTCGAAGCCCATCGCGGCCACCCGGTCCAGCTCGCGCGCGGCGGTCACGAACGTGCCGTGCACGGGGACGCCGGACTCGTCGACGCCGCCGGTGGAGCGGGGGAAGAACTCGTACCAGGAGCCGAACGCGGCCCGCTCCCGGTCCACCCAGACGCGGTGCTGCTTGCCCTTGGTGACCAGCTCCCGCACCGGGTGCTCGTGCATGACCCGCCGCACGTCGCCCGCCAGCGCCGGGGCGACCCGCTCGGTCAGCGGCCTGGTCTCGTCGCGCAGCGCGGCGGCGGCGTTGGACAGCAGCGGCTTCTCGCGGCGCCGGTCCGGCCTTCGGGAGACCCGGTCGAGCAGCCGCGCGCCGGTCTCCAGGTCGTTCGCCAGCTCGTCGGCGCCCTGCCCCGCGGCGACCTTGACCTCCACCGCGTGCAGCCAGGTCGACCACGGGTCGCTCCAGGCGTCGACGCGGAAGGTCCAGGCCCCGGTGGTGTCGGGCGCGATCACGGCAACCCAGCGGTCCAGGCCGATCCCCTCGGGGGCCATCCTGGTCTGCCTGGCGACGCGGTCGTCCGGCCCGCGCCACACGACGGTGGCCGCCACGGCGTCGTGGCCCTCGCGCCACACCGTGGCCCGGACCGGGACGTGCTCGCCGACCACGGCCTTCGCCGGGTAGCGCCCGCAGCTCACCGCTGGGGAGACGTCGTCGACACCGAGTCGTCCGCTCATCGGCAGCGCCCCTCTCGCCTTGATGTGAAGCGCCCCCGCACTGCGCAGCAGCGCGAGACCACGAACCGTCCCACCGCGGCCCCGTGCTGCGGCTCAGCCGGTGCGGCTCCTCCGCCTGGGCCGTGCCCCGCCAAGTCTGCACTCCTCGAACAGGGCGCTCATCACCGGGACTCCTGTGCATTACTACCCGGTGCGGATCGATCACACACTCGGCGATCGGGTGCATCTCGTGATCCTCGCCTCAGTCTCGCTGTTCCGGGTGGCCGCCGGATCACGGCGGGGTGAACGGCGTCCTTCGTCCGCGCGTCCTCCCGCCC
>NZ_JBQGCX010001367.1:0-1591 GCF_052038725.1 Actinosynnema sp. | reverse complement strand
GGGCAACCAGCAGCGCGTGCAGATCGCCGCCGCGCTGGTCCACTCGCCCGACGTGCTGATCCTGGACGAGCCGTTCTCCGGCCTCGACCCGATCGCGGTCGAGACCGTCCTGGAGGTGCTGCGCAAGCGCGCCGCCTCGGGCGTGCCGGTGCTGTTCTCCAGCCACCAGCTGTCCCTGGTCGAGCGGCTGTGCGACGACGTCGTCATCATCGCCAAGGGCGGCATCACCGCCCAGGGGGAGCGCGACGAGCTGCGCCGCCAGCACGGCACCACCCGGTTCGAGATCACCGTCGACGGCGACGCGGGCTTCCTGCGCGACGTCCCCGGCGTCCGGGTGTCCGAACTGGACGGTCCCAGCGCCGTGTTCGAGGTCGACGGCGGTGACGAGCAGCCCGTGCTGCGCGCCGCGCTGGAGCGCGGCCCGGTCCGCGCGTTCGGCCCCGTCGTTCCCACCCTGGACGAGATCTTCAAGGAGGTCGTGTGATGGCGCTGTCGTTCACCGCCGCGACGAAGCTCATCGCCGAGCGCGAGATCCGCACCTACGTGCGCACCAAGGGCTTCTGGATCAGCTTCGGCATCACCATCGTCGCCCTGTTCGCGTTGACCGTGCTGCCCTCCTTCTTCAGCAGCCCCACCAAGGTCGCGGTCGTCGGCTCCGAGGCCAAGGCCGCGCTGTCGGCAGGCGACTTCGAGCTGCGCGAGGTCGCCGACCTCGCCGCCGCCGAGGAGCTGCTGCGCTCCGAGGACGTCTCCGCCGCCGTCGTGCCCGACCCGCAGGAGCGCACCCCCTCCGGGCTGCGCGTGGTCGCCCTGGAGAACGCCGACACCGAGGTGGTCGTCGCGCTGGCCCAGGTGCCGCCGGTCGACCTGATCGCGCCCGGTGAGATCAGCGGCGGTCAGCAGCAGGCCGTGGTCACCGTGTTCGGCCTGATGTTCCTCATGTTCGGCATGGGCGGCATGGCGATCGCGCAGAGCACGGTCAGCGAGAAGCAGACCCGCATCGTGGAGATCCTGGTGTCCACGATCCCGGTGCGCGCCCTGCTCGCCGGCAAGATCGTCGGCAACGCGGTGCTCACCATCGGCCAGCTCGTCGTGCTCGCCGCCGTCGCCCCGATCGCGCTCAAGATCGGCGGCCAGGACGAGCTGCTCGGCGTCGTCGCCCCGGCCATCGGCTGGTTCATCCCGTTCCTGATCCTCGGGTTCGTGCTGCTGGCGGGCATGTGGGCCATGGCGGGCGCGCTGATCAGCAGGCAGGAGGACCTGGGCTCCAGCACCGGTTCCGTGGTGATGCTGGTGATGCTGCCCTACTTCGGCGTGCTGTTCCTGTTCCAGAACAAGCTGGCCATGACGATCATGTCGTACGTGCCGTTCACCGCGCCGGTCGCGATGCCGCTGCGGGTCTTCAGCGGCGAGGCCGCCCCGTGGGAGGCGCTGGTCTCGCTCGCGCTGCTGGCGGGTGCGGGCGTCCTGATGCTCCTGTTCGCCAGCAAGGTGTTCACCGGCTCGCTGCTGCACACCGGCGGCAAGCTGAAGATCAAGCAGGCGCTGGCCACCTCGAAGGGCTGATCCACCACCGCTCAGCACCGGGGCG
>NZ_JBQGCX010001366.1:0-2205 GCF_052038725.1 Actinosynnema sp. | reverse complement strand
AGCGGACAGCGGCGGGCGCGGGGGACGGCGCGGTTCAGCTCGGCTTCACGGGGCGCGCGGGTCGGGGGCGGCGGCCGACGGGCGGCGGCCCGGTCGGCTGCGCCCGGTTCGCCCGGCCGCGGAACGTCAGCCCGTGGCTCTCGTGCGCCTGCGCTTGGCCAGCTCGTCCTCCGCCACCACCACGATCTCGGTGCCGTCCGCGCGCTCGGCCGGGAACTCGTGGATCGTCCCGCTGATCTCCCGCATGGCCCCGCTGACCGCGATCCCGAACACGACCTGACCGCCCTGCAGCAGGACGACGACCTCCTCGGGCGAGGTGCACTCGTAGACCGTGGCGCCGTCGCTGAACAGCGTTATCCGGGCGAGGTCCTGCACCCCGCGCTCGCGCAGGTGGTCCACCGCGACCCGGATGTTCTGCAGCGAGACGCCGGTGTCCAGCAGCCGCTTGACCACCTTGAGGACCAGGATGTCCTTGAACGAGTAGAGCCGCTGGCTCCCGGAGCCGTGGGCGCTCCTTATGGTCGGGTTCACCAGGCCCGTCCTCGCCCAGTAGTCGAGCTGCCGGTAGGTGATCCCGGCGATCTGGCACGCGGCGGGCCCCCGGTAGCCGACCAGCTCGTCCGGCAGCGAGGAGTCCGGGAACAGCTCACCCTGTTCGCCGAATCCGGCCCGGATGGGCGCTTCCTCGACCACGCCTGCCTCCCCTCGGTTCCGGTCACGACGACCGGTGACCAACGTGAAGCCGACCGGTGTCGACTCACACCGCGGCACTTCACCTGAGCTCGACGGTAAGACCGGCTAGGGGGCTGGTCAACGCGACGCGCGGGGCGTGTCGACCCTCAACCTGAGGTTGAGGTTGAGAGAATAGGGCTGCATCGTCCGACCGAGTGACGTTTAGTGATCGTTTAGCCGAAACCGGTCAACGGGGCGTGATGCGGGCGTCCGTCACCCACCCATCCCTCACCGGGTGGGGCCAACACCACACCCCGGCAACACACCGTGACGCGGCGGAGGGGGCCGCCCCGATCCTAAGATCGTGGACGGCCCCCTCCGCGCTGTCCGAGCCCGTGGCGCGGCCTACGTGTCCGCGCCGCGGAAGTCCTCCGGGGAGACGGAGTCGAGGAACTCGCGGAACTTCTCGACCTCGTCCTCCTGCTCGTCCGGGATGATCAGCCCGGCCTCGGCGAGCACGGCCTCGTCCGCGTGGATCGGGACGCCGACCCGCAGCGCCAGCGCCACGGAGTCGCTGGGCCGCGCGGACACCCTGATGTCGCCGTCGAACACGAGCTCGGCGAAGTAGGTGCCCTCCTGGAGATCGATGATGCGAACCTGTTCGAGCTGCCGCCCCAGCGCCCCGATCACGTCCTTGAGCAGGTCGTGGGTCAGCGGCCGGGCGGGTCGCACACCCTGCTGCTCAAGGGCGATGGCGGTGGCCTCCACCGAGCCGATCCAGATCGGCAGGTACCGCTCACCCTCGGTCTCGCGCAGCAGCAGGATCGGCTGGTTCGCGGGCAGCTCCACCCGCACTCCGACGACGCGCATCTCGCTCATCGGGTATCGCCTCCCTCAGCGCGCTGAAACTCTGGCGTCCCCGTTGGTCTACGAGGATTCCCCACATGCTCTCCCGACGCTACCCGCCAAGCGGGCTGTGTGCGCAACCGCCCGGCATCTTCCTTCGCACCGCGTTCCCGCGCGTTCACCTCGGCGAAACGCGGTCACCGGCGAGTTCCCGCACGCCGGAGCGGACCAGCAGTGTGTGCAGCGCCACGAGCAGCGCGGCCACCTCGCGGCCCACCTCGTCGGCGCGCGCCCTGGTCCTCGGGTCGCGGCCGGGGCGCAGCGGGGCGAGGACGCGCTCGACGGTGGCCAGGTCGCGGTCGGCGGCGGCGCGGGCGGGGCGCAGGTCGCGCGGCTCGACGCCGTGGCGGGCGAGGGCCCGGACGGTCCTGGCCACGGCCAGCGCGTCGGGGTCGTGCAGGCCGCCGGGGCCGGGCGCGAGCAGGCCCGACCGCTCCAGCTCGGCGAGGGCCGCCCGGTCGAGCCCGGACTGGGCCAGCAGGTCCTCGCGGGACAGGCGGTCGCCGGGCGCGGGGGCCAGGTCGGCCGCGGTGGGGAGCTCGGAGCGGGGGGCGGGGGCCGCCGGACGCGCGGGCGCGGCGCGCTCCGGCGCGGAACCGGTCGGCAGGGGGTGCTCGGCCTCGTCGC
>NZ_JBQGCX010001365.1:0-6570 GCF_052038725.1 Actinosynnema sp. | reverse complement strand
CGCGCATGACGAGCTTGTCCTGCGCGTGCGCGAGCGCGTCCGGGCCGGGGTGCACGCGCGCGTCGGGGAACCGGGCGAACAGGTGGTGCAGCCGCTCGTCGGGGCCGAACGGGGGCGCGTCCGCCGCGCCGAGCACGTTCGCCATCACGACGGCGGGCGCGACCAGGTCGGTCGAGCCGAGCGGGTAGTCCAGGACGGCGCGCACGTGCTGCTCGAACTGGGAGGTGCGGGAGCCCTCGATGGTCCAGTGCCCGGAGTTGTGCGGGCGCATCGCCAGCTCGTTGACGACCAGGCCGTCCTCGGTCTCGAACAGCTCGACGGCGAGCAGCCCGACCACGCCCAGATCGTCCGCGTCGCGCAGCGCCAGGTCCTGGGCCTGCGCGGCGCGGTCGGCGTCCGGCGCGGGCGCGAGCACCTCGACGCAGATGCCGTCCTTCTGCACCGTCTCCACCAGCGGCCACGCCGCGCCCTGGCCGAACGGGGAGCGCGCGACGAGCGCGGCCAGCTCGCGGCGCATCGCCACGCGCTGCTCGACCATCAGCGGGGTGCCCGCCTCCAGCAGCTCGGCGACCAGGCGCTCGGCCTCCTCGGCGGAGTCGAGCATCCACACGCCCCGGCCGTCGTAGCCGCCGCGCACCGCCTTGAGCACGCACGGCCAGCCGTGCTCGTCGCCGAACGCGACCGCGTGCGCGGGCTCGGTGACCTCGGCGAACGGCGGCACGGGCAGGCCGAGCTCGGCGAGCTTGACGCGCATGACGAGCTTGTCCTGCGCGTGCGCGAGCGCGTCCGGGCCGGGGTGCACGCGCACGCCCTCGGCGACCAGGGCGCGCAGGTGCTCCTGCGGGACGTGCTCGTGGTCGAAGGTGACGACGTCGCAGGACTTGGCGAACCCGCGCAGCGCCTCCAGGTCGGTGTGCGAGCCGAGGTCGACGTCGCGGGCGACCAGCGCCGCCGGGTCGGACTCGCTCTGGGCGAGCACGCGCAGCGACTGGCCGAGGGGGATGACGGCCTGGTGGGTCATCCTGGCGAGCTGGCCGCCGCCGACCATGCCGACGACGGGAAGACGGGTTCGGGAGTCCACGGACCGGGGAGTCTAGCTGCGCGAACGGGGGACCCCCGCACGCGCCTCGCGGCGTGCGGGGGTCCCCGGCGTCGGGCGTTCGGCCCAGCCGGTCGCGCGGCGGTCCGGCGCGGTCAGGCCGCGGCCTTCTTGACGCGGCGCAGCGCGAAGGCGAACAGGGCGGCGGCGAGCGCGAGGAACAGGACGCCCTCGATCAGCCGGAACGTGCCCAGGCGCTCGGCGGGGTGGTACTGCTCCAGGAAGTGCGTGAGGCCGCTGTCCTTCAGGCACCCCTGGAACCACGCCTGGTCGGCGGACTCGGGGCCGTAGCACCGCGGCGGCACGGTCCCCAGCACCCCGTCCGCGTTGGCGTAGCCGCCTTCGAAGTACAGGGCCTGGTCCTTCGCAGGCCCCAGCGGGCGGATGTCCTCCCCGACCGGCGCGAAGGTGGTGTGCGGGCTCTGGTAGCGGCCCCGCAGCCAGAGCTCCACGACGACCTTGGTGAGCAGGCCGACGACCAGGGTCAGGCCCACCGCGAGCACCGTGCGGCGGACCAGCGCGGCGATCGCGAGGCCGAGCGCGAAGCCGAACAGCGCGTACGCGGCCTGGAGCGCCGGGTGGTACTCGAAGCCCTCCTCGAACATGTTGACCGAGACGTAGCGCGGGACGTCGTTGATCGCGTTCGCCATCAGGTGCGCCGTGCCGCCGAGGACCGCGCCGATGAGCGCGGCGACCGCGCCGAGCAGCACCGCCTTGCCGACCAGCCAGCGGGCGACCGGCAGGTCCTGGGTCCAGGCGACCACGTTCGTGCGCTGGTCGTACTCCCAGGCCAGCATCGGCGCACCCCACACGGCGCCGATGAAGGTCCCGTAGAGCATCAGCCCGCCGGGGAGGGTGAGGCCCAGCCCGGTGTAGTCGCCCCAGCCCTGGGCCGGGTAGCCGTTGGCCGCCTCGTCCAGGAAGGCGGCGCGGACCAGCAGCATCCCGGCGACGCCGACCAGGGCGATCGCGAGGGTGCCCAGTACGGTCCACCGGTGCTGGCGCCAGGTGAGCCAGGCGAGGTCGCCCCAGCCGACGCGGGCGCGGGTGCGGACCCCAGGTCGGTCGGCGGCGCGCTTCCCGGTCGTGCTGTCGGTGGTGGCGCTCATTCGGCACCGCCCTTCCTGCTCTCGGCGAGGCGCGCGAGCACGTAGTCCTCCAGGGTGACCGCTCGTTCCACCCACCGGTCCGCGACGGGCGGGCGCGGGCCGTCCGGCAGGCGCACCAGGAAGGTGGACTGGTTGGCGCTGTGCCTGGCCTCCACGACCTGCCCCGGCACCGGTGGCGCGTCCGAGCGCGGGCCGGTGTACGCGGCGTGGCGGGCCAGCAGGCCGTCCACGTCGCCGTCCGCGAGCAGGCCGCCGTTCGAGAGCAGCAGCAGGTGGTCCGCGACGCCGGTCAGCTCGGTGATCACGTGCGTGGACAGCACGACGGTCGTGCCGGTCTCGGCGACCTCGTCGAGCAGCGCGGCGGCGACCTCGCGGCGGGCCAGCGGGTCCAGGTTGGCCAGCGGCTCGTCGAGCAGGAGCACGTCCGGGCAGGAGCCGAGTGCCAGCGCGAACGCCACCTGGGCCTGCTGGCCGCCGGAGAGCTTGCCGCAGGCGCGGGTGCGGGGGACCTCAAAGCGGTCCAGCCAGGCGTCGGCCTTGGCCTGGTCCCACGCGGTGTTCAGCCGGGCACCCATGGTGAGGGCGTCGCGGGCGGTGAAGCTCTTGTAGAGCGGTTTGTCCTGCGCGACGAACGCGACGCGGCCCCCGGCGTCCACGCTGCCCGCGTCGGCCTTGAGCAGTCCCGCGAGGACGCTCAGCAGCGTCGTCTTGCCCGCGCCGTTCGCGCCCACCAGCGCGGCGACCCGGCCCGCGGGCAGGTCGAACGAGCAGTCGCGCAGGGCCCACGTGCCGCCGTAGCTCTTGCCGAGCCCGGACGCGCGGACCGCGCTGCTCACAGCGGTCGTCATCCGATTTCCCCCTCGTCGACGAGGACCGAGCGCACGAGCGCCTCGACGTCCTCGGTGTCCAACCCCGCCGCCCGCGCGTCGCGGACCCACTCCGCCAGCCTGGTGCGCAGGGGGCCCATGACCTCGGGGTCCGCGCTGCCCAGGGCGGCTTTCACGTAGGTCCCCGAGCCCTGGCGCGCCTCGACCAGTCCCGACATCTCCAGCTCCCGGTAGGCCTTGAGCACGGTGTTCGCGTTGACGCCGCTGGTGGTGACGACCTCGCGCACCGGTGGAAGGCGGTCTCCCGGTGAGAGCCAGCCCATCCGCAGGGCCTCGCGGACCTGGCGGACGAGTTGGAGGTAGGCGGGGAGACCGCTGGTCCGGTCTATGCGGAACTCCACTGGCACCTCCCAAGTGTTCTACTGTTGTAAGACACTAGATAACAGGTACACCTGAGGTGGAGTCAAGTGGCGCGCGGGGTGGGGCGATGGGGGGCGAATTCACCCGATCTGGGGGCTGGCCAAGGGCGTGCGGATGGGGTGCTCCGGCTGTCAGACTTTGTTGTGCGGGGGCGGGAGCAGGGCGTGTGAGCAGCGATGACGGACGGATGGAGGGAGAGGTGGCCGATGAAGGTCGAGTGATGAGCGGCGGGGCGGCGCGGGACGTCAGGCGCCGTTCGACAGCCAGTGGTCGGGGATGGCGTCCGGGGCCCGCTCCCAGACGGAGATGCCGAACTCGCCCCACTGCAGGAGGTCCGGCTCGGGCAGCGCCCTTCCCGCACGCGCGGCCACGACCAGTCGGGCGACCTCGGCAGCGGCACCACCTTCAGGCAGGTCCCCCAGCGCCGCCTGAAAGCACCGCAGCGCACCGTCCAGGTCACCCTGCCGCCAACGCGCCCGCCCGAGCAGCACCCGGCACGTGCCGCGCTCCTCGGCGATCGGGAGGACCTCCGAGTTGGTGGTGGCGTTGTCGCTTGCGCTGGAGTCGGGGGCAGCGCTCGGTGCCGACACGGGGCCAGCGCTGACTCTGGAACTGGCCTCGACATCGGGGTCGTTCCCGGCGTTGGGGTCGTCCCCGGCAGTGGGGTCGCCCCCGGCGTTGGGGTCGCCCCCGGCAATGGGGTCGTTCCCAGCAGTGGAGCCACCCCCGACACCGGGGCTGTTCCCGGCATCGGGGTCGCCCTCAGCACCAGGGTTGCCCTCGACAGTGAGGCCGTTAGCGGCATCGAGGTCCTTCCCGACATTGGGGCCGTCCTCGGTACCGGGGGCGTTCCCCGCATCGAGGTCGTTGCCAGCATCGGGGTCGCTCTCGACATTGAGGTCGCTCTTGGCATCGGCATCGACACCGGAGTCGATCTCGACATCGCTCCCGACGTTGGGGCCGTTCCCAGCATCAGCATCATTCGCGGCATCGGCATCGGCATCGGGATTGGAGGCAGCGGTAGAGGCAGTGATAGAGGCAGCAGTGGCGGCAAGACCGGAATCGGGATTGGGCGTGGAGGTGAAGGTGGGCGTAGAGGTGGAAGTGGGGGTGGTGAGGGCTTCGGCGATTGCCTCGTTGTAGGTCGCTTCGGCTCGGGACAGGCGGGTGATCGCGTCCGTCCAGTTGCCCGCTTGGTAGGCGAGGACGCCCAGTTCGCGTTCCGCCCAGGCGACGCCCAGGGCGTTGCCCGCTGCGCGCTGCCACTCCATCAGTTCGACCAGGCAGCGTGCGACGCCTGCGGTGTTCCCGCGTGTGCGTTGGACGCTGGCCAGGGCGTCCAGCGCGAACAGGTGACCATCCAACGACTCGGGGGTCAGCCGGGACTGACAGCGGGCGCGCCAGACCGACAGCATCCGCTCGGCCATCAGCTCGGCCGTGTCGTGCGCGCCTACCTGGGCGTACGTGAGCATCGCGCAGTGCAGTGCCGCGGACACCTCGGGGGCGAGCGGGAAGCGGTCGGCCAGTTCGATGGTGGTCGTGCGCAAGCGGTCGACCTCGTGAGTGGTGCTCTCCGGGGAGAGGCTGGCCCACAGGTGGCCCAGGAGGGCTGCTGCATCACCCACCTCGCCGTAGGTCATGAGGCTTCGAGCGGTTGACAGCGGATCGGGGAACGGTTGCATCTGGGCGTACTTCCCGGTTCTGGCGATTCCTTTGAATTGGAATCAGGAGTGGCGACAGGAGCGACAACAGGAGTAGCAGTGGGGCGCGAGTTTGATCGGGTTAGTGCTTTATCCATGAAGCCTTGAGGGCTTTTCGCAGTGGCTTCTCTCGGCGACCTTACAATTCTTCGGCCACATCAGCAGGGGTCACAAATGGGTGGTTTGTGTAGCGATCGGGTTACTCAGAGTGGTTATGGTGGGAGGCATGGCGGTAGGGACCACGCGCGCCAAGCGCAGACTCGGCAGGCACGTGCGGCCCATCATGGAGCGGGCCGGGGTGGCGGCTCCCGAGGTCGCGCGGCTGGTCCGGACGTCCAAGGACACGGTGCACCGGCTGCTGTCCGGCATCCACCTGCCGCACTACCCGACGTTCCTCGCGATCATGACCGTCCTGCGGGCCACCGACGAAGAGATCGCCGAGGGCACCTCGCTGTGGGAGCGCGCCGCGCAGGACGCGGTCAAGGTCGAGCACGCCTCGGCGCTCTCCCCCGGCTACCTGCGCTTCCGCCGCGACGAGGGCGAGGCCCACCGGGAGCGGGCGCTCGACCCCATGCTCATCCCCGGTCTGCTCCAGCTCGGGGAGTACGCGGACGAGCTGGGGCGGCGCGCGCCCTCGCTGACCCGCGGCAAGGGGTGGGCGGCGCGGGCGACGGCCGAGCGGTTGGACCGGCAGGCGCTGCTCAGCCGGTCACCCGTCCCGCTGGACTACCGGCCGCTCATCGACGAGGGCGCGCTGCACCGGGTGGTGGGTGGTCGGGAGCTGATGGCGCGGCAGCTGGAGCACCTGCTGGTCGTGGGCGAGCGGGAGAACGTCACCATCCGGGTGCTGCCGTTCTCCGCGGGCGCCTACGGGTCGCACTTCGGTGCGCTGAACCTGCTGGAGTACCCCGAACCCGACGAGCCGCTGTCGGTCTACGTCGAGAGCTACGAGGGCGTGCGCGCGGTGGACGACGCGCAGGCGGAGAAGACGCTGGTCGCCGTCTGGGAGGACGCGGCCCGGCACGCGCTCGACCCCGAGGAGAGCGCGCGGCTGATCCGGGAAGTGAGGGACACCAGGCATGGCTGACCAGCGGTGGCGCAAGTCCAGCCGCAGCACGACGAACCCCGACTGCGTCGAGCTGTCGATCACCCCGGACACCACCGCGGTCCGCGACAGCAAGAACCCCTCCGGAGGACGGTTGAGGTTCGGGTGGAGCAGCTTCAGCGGCTTCCTCGACGGGATCAGGAGCGAGGAGAGGAGCGAGGAGAGGAGCGAGCGGACAAGCAGGCAGAAAGGCTGAACCCGGCAACCCGGCAACCCGGCAACCCGGCAACCCGGCAACCCGGCAACCCGGCAACCCGGCAACCCGGCAACCCGGCAACCCGGCAACCCGGCAACCCGGCAACCCGGCAAC
>NZ_JBQGCX010001364.1:0-7837 GCF_052038725.1 Actinosynnema sp. | reverse complement strand
CCCGTCGACGCCGTCGCTCCGGGAGGACCCGCCCCCGCGCTAGGCGGTGGTCGCGGTCTTGATGTCGACCGGGGTGTTCGGCTTGCCGTCGCCCGCGCCGCTGTCGGTGCCCGCGTTGGCCACCTCGTCCACCAGCTTCAGGCTGTCCGCGTCGACCGTGCCGAACACGGTGTAGTCCGGGTCCAGCTGGGCGTTGCCGTAGATCATGAAGAACTGGCTGCCGTTGGTGTTCGGGCCCGAGTTGGCCATGGCCAGCACGCCGCGGCCGTAGGTGATCTCGGGGAACACCTCGTCGTTGAACTTGTAGCCGGGGCCGCCGGTGCCGGTGCCGGTCGGGTCGCCGCACTGCAGGACCTGGATGCCCTGGGTGGTGAGGCGGTGGCAGGTGGTGTCGTTGAAGTAGTTCTGCTTCACCAGCGACACGAAGCTGTTCACCGTGCACGGGGCCAGCGAGCGGTCCAGGGTCAGCTTCAGGTCGCCGATCGAGGTGCCCAGCGTCGCGGCGACGGTGCCCTCGGAGGAGACCTGGCCGTTCTCGGGGGCCTTGGCGCCCGGCTTCGCGGACTCGCCCTCGGCGGCGTACTCGCAGCTCACCTGCGGGGCCAGCGGCGTCGGGCGCTTGATCGCGGCGTGCAGCTCGGTCGGGATCGACGCGGGCTTGTCGCTCTGCGGCGCGGCCGACGAGCTGGCCGCGGCGTCCGTGGTGTCGGAGCCGAAGTCGGAGGTGGCGAGGAAGTACACACCGCCCGCCACGAGCAGCACCACCACCGCGGTGGAGATCACCGCCACGACCCGGCGCCGCTTGTCGCGTTCCACCCTGCGCGTGATCTGGCGCTCCAGCTTCCGCTTGGCCTGCTCGCGGCGCTGCGCGTTGTTCGGCACCTGCACCCTCCCTTGAAGTTGTGCCACTGGGTCGACGGCGACGACCGGACCGCAGTCTAGGGGGATCGCATATGACTGGCGTGTGGCGGATAGGCTGGTGCACAGGCGCACGCCTTTCCCGCGCCGCTCCGCAGTACGTTTCGCAGTACGTTCCGCAGCGAGTTCCGCAGTCGGTCGAGCGCAGTCGATCGAGGTAGTCCGAGAGGGGTCCTCCCGTGCTGGTGATCGGGTTCCCGACCGGCGCGCTCCAGGCCAACTGCTACCTGGTCGCGTCCGAGGCCGGTGGCGCCTGCGTCGTGGTCGACCCCGGCCAGGACGCGCTGGAGCCGATCGCCGACGCGGTCCGCGAGCACCGGCTCTCCCCGGTCGCGGTGCTGCTCACACACGGCCACTTCGACCACTCGTACTCGGTCGCGCCGGTGTGCGACGGCGACGACATCCCGGCCTGGGTGCACCCCGCCGACCGGGCGATGCTGTCCGACCCGCTGTCCGGCGTGAGCGCCGAGACGCGCGCGTTCTTCGGCGGCAGGCTGGAGATGCGCGAGCCGCGCGAGGTCAGGGAGCTGTCCGACGGCGCCGAGCTGGACCTGGCGGGCCTGCGCTTCACCGTCGACCACACCCCCGGCCATACCGGCGGGTCGGTGATGTTCCGGTCCGGCGCGCAGGAGGGCGGGCGGCTCGTGCTGTCCGGCGACACCCTCTTCGCCGGGTCCATCGGGCGCACCGACCTGCCGGGCGGGGACCACGGCGCGATGCTCGGCTCGCTGCGCCGCAAGGTCCTCACCCTGGACGACGACGTCGTCGTCCTGCCCGGCCACGGACCGACCACGACCATCGGCAGGGAGCGCGCGAGCAACCCGTTCCTCACGGAACTGATCCGCGACGACGACGCGCCCGCCGCACAGCGCAGAGGACTGTAGGGACCAGCAGTGACCACCCCGTTCGCCGCCCCGAAGGGCGTTCCCGACTACTTCCCGCCGAACTCCGCGGCGTTCACCGCCGTCCGCTCGGCGCTGCTCGGCGCCACCGCGCGCGCCGGGTACGGCTACATCGAGCTGCCCGTCTTCGAGGACACCGCGCTGTTCGCGCGCGGCGTCGGCGAGTCCACCGACGTGGTCAGCAAGGAGATGTACACCTTCACCGACCGCGGCGGTCGCTCGATCACGCTGCGGCCCGAGGGCACCGCGGGCGTCATGCGCGCGGTCATCGAGCACGGCCTCGACCGGGGCCAGCTGCCGGTGAAGCTCGCGTACGCGGCCCAGTTCTTCCGCGCCGAGCAGCCGCAGGCCGGGCGGTACCGGCAGTTCCACCAGGTCGGCGTCGAGGCGATCGGCGTGGACGACCCGGCGCTGGACGCCGAGGTGATCGCGATCGCCGACGAGGGGTTCCGGGCGCTCGGGCTGACCGGGTACCGGCTGGAGCTGACCTCGCTGGGCGACGCCACGTGCAGGCCGCAGTACCGGGAGAAGCTCCAGGCTTTCCTGGCGAAGCTGCCGCTGGACGAGGACACCCGGCGGCGCGCCGAGATCAACCCGCTGCGGGTGCTCGACGACAAGCGGCCCGAGGTGCGCGAGCTGGTCGCCGAGGCGCCGCTCATGCTGGACAACCTCTCGCCGGAGACGCTGGAGCACTACGAGCGGGTCAAGGCGCACCTGGGCGACCTCGGCGTGAAGTACGTGGAGAACCCGCGGATGGTGCGCGGGCTGGACTACTACACGAAGACCACGTTCGAGTTCGTGCACGACGGGCTGGGCGCGCAGTCCGGCATCGGCGGCGGTGGGCGCTACGACGGGCTCATGGCGCAGCTGGGCGGGCAGGAGCTGTCCGGCGTCGGGTTCGGGCTCGGCGTCGACCGGGCGCTGCTGGCCTGCCAGGTCGAGGGGCTGGCGGTCGGCGACGCGACCCGGTGCGACGTGTACGGGGTCCCGCTGGGGGACGCGGCGCGGTCGCGGCTGGTCGGCGTCGGCGCCCCGCTGCGGGCGGCCGGGGTGCGGTACGACATGGCGTACGGCGGCAAGGGCCTGAAGGGCGCGATGAAGGGCGCCGACCGGTCGGGGGCGCGATTCGCGCTCGTGCTCGGGGAGCGGGACATCGAGGCCGGGGTCGCGCAGCTCAAGGAGCTGGCGACCGGTGAGCAGCGGGAAGTGCCGCTGGACGACGTGGTGACCGAGGTGCGGAGGGCGCTGGGCCGGTGAGCGACGGCGACGGGGTGACCGGGGCTGCGGGGTCCGGGGGTTCTTCGGGGTCTCCAGGTCCCGCGGGGCCGCCCGAGCGCATCCCCCTCGACCTGCTGGACCCGGCCACGGTGCGCAAGCGGTCCCGGATGGTCGCGGTGGGCGCGCTGATCGTGGCGGGCGCCTTCGGCGGCCTGGTGGGCCTGCTGGCCGGGCGGACCGCGGGGTTGGTGACGGCGGCGATCTTCGGCGTGCCGCTGCTGCTCCTGGCGGTGTCCGAGGCGCGGCGGCGGGTGTGGCTGGAGGGGAGCGCGCTGTCGGTGCGCGCCTACGGCACCAGGGTCGTGGACCTGAAGACGGCGGACTCGCTGGACGTGCTGGTCACGGACACGCGGGGCACGCGCACGGTCGGCCTGTTCGCGCGCGGCGGCCACAAGGCGATCAACCTGGCGCTCGCGCTGTACGCCGGGACGGGCGGTCGGGAGCTGGGCATCTACCCGCTGCGCACCCTGGCCGACGTGCTGGCCTCGCGCGGCGACGCGCAGTCGCTGGCGCTGTCGGAGCTGCTCGTGGCGCAGCTGCGCGCGGAGGCCCGAGGCGCCGCGGCGGCGGACCGGCCGCTGTACCGGCTGGGGTCGCTGGCCCCGTCGGGGAAGCTGGCCCAGAAGCTGAAGCCGGAGGCGATCTCGCGGTTCGTGGCGCAGCTGGACTGAGCCGCGGTCGTCCCCGGTGGGGGCGCGGTCCCCGGACCGCGCTCCAACCGGCGTCTCCGGGGCCGGGTCAGTCCTCCGAGATCCCCCACGTCCCCTGCGGCGGTTCCGGTGACCGGGTCGCCGTCTCGTCCGTCACCGGCCTCGCGCCGCCGGTGAAGCGGGTCAGGGACTCGCCGTGCTCCACCTGGCCGGGGAACGGGTCGCCCGCCGTCCTGCGGATCAGCTCGGCCAGGGGGAGGTCCTGGTTCGACGCGGCGATCACGAAGTTGCCGAAGCGCCTGCCCTTGAACACCGCGGGCTCGGCGATCACGCAGACGTTGCGGAACACCGACCTGATCGTCGCGATCTGGCCCCGCGCGAACGCCCGGTCGCCGCCGTCGCCGATGTTCGAGCTGTACACGCCCCGCGCGTTCAGCGCCCGCGCGGCCAGCTCCACGTACTCGCGCGAGGTCAGGTGCGCGGGGGTGCGGGCGCCCGCGAAGGCGTCGGTCACGATCAGGTCGAAGGTGTCCTCCGGGGCCTTCGCCAGCACCGCGCGCGCGTCGCCCCGCCGCACCCGCACCCGCCAGTCCCGGCGCAGCGGCAGGACTCCGCGCACCAGGTCCACGAGCGCCTCGTCGATCTCCACGACCTGCTGCGACGACCCCGGCCTGGTCGCGGCGATGTACCTCGGCAGGCTCATCGCGCCGCCGCCCAGGTGGACCGCGCGCAGCGGCTCGCCCTCGTCGGCCAGCAGGTCCGCCAGGTGGGCGATCCGGCGCACGTACTCGAACACCAGGTTCGCCGGGTCGTCCAGGTCCACGTGCGACTGCGGGGTGCCGTTGAGGAGCAGCGTCCACCCGTTGTCGTAGTAGGGGTCGGGGACGAGTTCGGCGATGCCCGAGTCGACCTCCCTGGTGATGGTGTCGTCGGTCCTGCGCGCTCTGCCCACGCCCGGATTATCCGCCACCCGCCCGGTGGAGCGGGCGCGCGGGGTGAGGGGGTCCGGCGCCGGGCAGGAGTAGGCTCCCGCACTCGTGAACACCGTGGCTGACGTCCTGATCGCGCTGGTCGCGCTGATCCACGTCTACATCGTCGTGCTGGAGATGGTCCTCTGGAAGAAGCCGAGGGGCCGCGCGGTCTTCGGCACCACCGAGGAGTACGCGGAGCAGACCGCCGTCCTCGCCGCGAACCAGGGGCTGTACAACGGGTTCCTGGTCGCCGCGCTGGTGGTGGCGCTGGTCGCGGACGGGGACGTCGGCTACGCGTTCTCGGTGTTCTCCACGGCGTGCGTGGTGGTGGCGGGGGTGTACGGCGGGTTCACCGTCAGTCGTCGAATCCTCTTCGTGCAGGCCGGACCCGCCTTGGCAGCGCTGGTGGCGGTGCTGGTCGCGGGCTGACCCGCTCCCACTCCTTGCTCGGGTCGTAGCCGTAGCGCAGGTCGCCCGCGATCCGGCTCCTGGGGGGCGGCGGGGTGGGCTCGGGAGCCCGCTCCGCCGCCACCGGCTCGTCGTCCGCGTTCTCGTCCGCGTCGTCGTTCGCGTCGTCGTTCGCGGTGGCGGGCTTCTCGTCGGTCTCCCCGCCGTCCCCGGCCACGACCTCCTCGCGCGCCGCGACGAACGCGGCCAGCGCCGTGGTCACCGGCACCGCCGCGACCAGGCCGACGCTGCCGACCAGGGTCTGCACGACCTCCTGCGCCACGTCCTGCGCGGTCAGGATCGTGCCCAGGTCCTGGCCGGACAGCGCGAACGACAGCATCAGCGGCAGCGCCGCGCCCGCGTACGCCATCACCAGCGTGTTCACCACCGACGACAGGTGGTCCCGGCCGATCCGCGCGCCCGCCGCGTACAGCTGCCGGAAGCCCATCGACGGGTTGGCCGCCCGCAGCTCCCACACCGCGCTGGTCTGCGTCACGGTCACGTCGTCCAGCACGCCCAGCGCGCCGATGATCGTGGCCGCGAGCAGCAGGCCCCTGGTGTCGATGCCGTGGCCGAGGATGGTGACCAGGTTCGCGGTCTGCTCGTCCAGGCCGGTCAGCCGCGCGCCCGCGCCGAACAGGGCGCCCAGCGCGCCGATCAGCGCCAGGCTGACCAGGGTGCCGAGCACGGCGGTGGACGTGCGGGCGCTGACGCCGTGGCTCACGTACAGCGCCACGAACATGATCAGCCCGGCGCCGACGACCGCGACCCACAGCGGGTCCTCGCCCGCCAGGATCGCGGGCAGGACGAACAGCGCCAGCACGACGAAGCTCAGCCCCAGCGCGCCGAGCGCGCGCAGCCCGTGCCAGCGGCCGAGCACCAGGACCGCGCCGACGAACAGCTGGGCTAGCCGCGACTGGGGGAGGCCGCGCTGGACGTCGACCAGCTGGTAGGACAGCGGGCTGGTGGGCTCGGTGCCCGAGTAGGACAGCACCACCTCGTCGCCGACCGACACGGTCGGGGACGTCGGCTGGTCGGGGACCGGGATGGTGACGTCCCGGTCGGCCGCCGCGCCGTCGGTCATCCTGACGGTGACGAGGAAGCAGCCCTCGTCCTGCGGGGCGGGCGCGCCCTCGGGCAGGCCGACCGCGCAGGGGCCCTTCTCCACCTTCGTGGCCTCGCCCCGCACCGGGGTGTGGTTGATCCCGACCTCGGAACCGGTTTTGATCTCCTGCCCGAACGGGTAGAACACCAGCGCGCCCACGACCGTGGCGAGCACCAGTGGCAGCAGCAGGACCAGCAGGAGCCTGCGGACCGGCGCGGAGGCCGGGCCCGTGGGGGTGTGCCCGTGGCCGTGGCCGTGGGCGGGGAGGTGGTCCGTTGCGCGCACGGTGGCAATAGTGCCAGTGGCGGTGCGGCGCACCGCTCGTAGTCGCCGTCCGGGTGACGGTTTGACGATCATTAGAACGCGTGTTCGAATATAGTTATGCATGAAAACGGGGTGGGCGGGCGCGTGGGCGCGCACTGCCTGGCCGCTGACACGCCCGCGCTCCTGGCGGACGGGAGCACCCGGCCGATCGGCGCGCTGCGCCCCGGTGACCGGGTGTTCGGGACGCGGGACGGGCGTTACTCGCCGACAGTCGTGATCGCGCGCTCGACCGTGGCGCGACCCGCCTACCGGGTGTCACTCGCCGGTGGGACACAGGTCGTGTCGGGCGCGGGGAACCGGTTGCGCACCGACCTCGGCTGGCGGGCGCTGACACCCGGCGGCGAGCGGCTCCACCTCACGCGCGGGACGCGGGTGCAGGGCACCGGGCGCTTCGCGGCCCCGCCCGAGCGGAACCGGGACTACCGGCTCGGCTACCTGTGGGGCGCGGTGCGCGGCGGGCCGCCGGTGGCGCCCGAGGTGCTGGCGCGGGTGCGCGAGTTCGCCGGTGGCGGGGAGCCGCGCGAGCGGGACCTCGTGGAGTGGCCGACGCAGCTCGGGGACGACTGGGCCAAGGGGTTCCTGGCCGGGGTGTTCGACGTGCGCGGGGCGGCGGTGGGCGGGCAGGTCGTGCTGTCCAGCCCGGACAGCGCCGTGTTCGAGGCGGTCGTGGTCGCGCTGCTGCGGCTGCGGGTGCCGCACTCGGTCGAGGTCCGGGGCGTCCGGGTGACCGGGGCGCCCGCCGAGCGGCTGCGGTTCCTGCACCTGGTCGGGCCGGTGCTGGCGCGGCCCGCCGTGCTGGAGGGCGTGCAGGTCGGCGGGGCGCCCGCGCTCGGGGTCGTGTCGGTCGAGTCGCTGGGGATCGAGGTGGAGATGGGGGCGGTGACCACGGAGAGCGGCGATCTGGTGGTCAACGGGCTCATCGCTTGCGCGGACGGGCGGTGACCTGCGGGTTCGATCACCGGGGGTGATCGGTGGCGGGGCTGGTCCTCGCCGTTCCGCTGGTCGCGGGCGCGTTCGCGCTCTTGTGCGCGGTGGCTTAGCGTACGCTGTACGGCATGACTTTCACGCCGTCCGACGAGGACATCACCTCCGTGCTCGACTGGTTCGCCCGCTGGGACGCGCTGTGCGCTGAGCGCGACCTCGAAGCGCTGGCGGACATGGCGATGTTCCCGGTCAACGCGGTCACCGACGGGTCGGCCGAGTCGTGGGACCGGGAGCGGTTCCTGCGCGACTTCGGCGCGG
>NZ_JBQGCX010001363.1:0-3539 GCF_052038725.1 Actinosynnema sp. | reverse complement strand
CCTGAAGGAGCGTCTCCTCGCCACCGGCGTGTCCGTGTCCGACCTGGTGTCGACGGCGTGGGCGGCGGCCTCCTCCTACCGCGGCAGCGACAAGCGCGGCGGCGCCAACGGCGGCCGTATCCGCCTGGAGCCGCAGCGCGGCTGGGAGGCCAACGACCCCGAGTCGCTGGCGAAGGTGCTGCAGAAGCTGGAGGAGATCAAGGAGGCCTTCGACTCGGCGCAGACCGGCGGCAAGAAGGTCTCGCTGGCCGACCTGATCGTGCTGGCCGGTTCGGCCGCCGTCGAGCAGGCCGCCAAGGACGCGGGCCTGGACCTGCACGTGCCGGTCACCGTGGGCCGCGCGGACGCCTCGCAGGAGCAGACCGACGTCGAGTCGTTCTCCGCGATGGAGCCGACCGCCGACGGCTTCCGCAACTACCTGCGCCCCGGCCACAAGCTGCCCGCCGAGTACCTGCTGCTGGACCGGGCGAACCTGCTGGACCTGAGCGCGCCGGAGATGACCGTGCTGGTCGGCGGTCTGCGCGTGCTGGGCGCCAACCAGGGCCAGTCGGAGCTGGGCGTGCTCACCACCGCGCCGCAGACCCTCACGAACGACTTCTTCGTGAACCTGCTGGACATGGCGGTCGAGTGGAAGCCCGCCGCCGCCGGTGACGGCACCTACGCCGCCCACGACCGCGCCACCGGCGAGGTCCGGTGGACCGGCAGCCGCGTGGACCTGCTGTTCGGCTCGAACTCGGAGCTGCGCGCGGTCGCCGAGGTGTACGCGAGCGACGACGCGAAGGAGAAGTTCGCCCGCGACTTCGCCGCCGCGTGGGCCAAGGTCATGGACCTGGACCGGTACGACCTGGTCTGATCGCCCCCGGTGATCGGACGCGGCCCCCGGCGGAGGGCTCTCCGCCGGGGGCCGCGCTCTTTCCCCCGCGTCGCGCCGCGGCGGTGTCAGCGCAACGCGTACGCCCGGATCACGGTCTGCTCCACCGAGTTCCCGGACGAGTCCGAAGTGGACGCCCGCAGCGACGCGAACATCGCCCCCGGCGGGCTCGCGGTCGTCACCGACCACTCGCCGTCCCGGCCGCTCACCGGGGCCGCCCGCCAGGTCCTGCCGTCGTCGTACGAGACCTCCACGCCCGGCCTGCGCACGTCCGACACGTCCGCGCTCCCGTTGCGCTGCACGGACACCGGGATCGTGACCCGGCCGCGCGGCGCCCGGTTGCGCTGGTCCAGGTCGGGCGCGAACCGCACCGCCAGCAGCGGCGCCGCCTCCTCCGCCAGGGTCCGCTCGGAGTGGAAGCGCCACTTCGCGCTCACCCGCGTGGACAGGTCGAACCCGGCGCCGCCTGCCGCGTCGACGCTCAGCTCGTAGTCCCCCGCGGTCTCGGGCAGCTGCGCCAGCAGGTGCCCGGCCTGCCGCAGCTCGTCCAGCAGCACCTCCCCGTCGCGGGTGAGCAGGACGCGCTCGGTGATGTGGTCCCGACCGCCCCGGTGGTTGGCGCTCTGGTCGGTGAACAGCGGAACCCGGTAGAGGAACCGGTCACCCCGGCGGGCGGCGTGGGGCAGGTCCCCCTCGCCGACCTCAGGGAACGCCGGGCCGAGCACACCCCGGTACCAGGACTCGTCCAGCACCTGGCCCTTGCGGTAGACCACGTCCTTCGCCTGCTCCTGGAAGCCCCTGCCGCTGCCGCCCTGCTCGGAGCGGAGCTCCGTCCCGTGCCGCCACGGCACGTCCGGGCTGTAGTGCAGCAGGATCGCGTGCGGTGTGGCCAGCTCGGTGAGGAACTGGTGCCGCACCACGGTCCCGCTGCCCGCGGAGGCCGCGGTGGCGTTCACGTGCGCCAGGTCCCGCTTGTGGAACTCCCGGCTCAGGTCGTGCGGAACACCGCCCTCGACGGCCCACTTCAGCGCGTACTGGTAGGGCAGGCCGGTGACCCCCTCGGGTGGGACCAGCGCGTGCTCCAGGGTGGTCTCGGCCGCCTCGGAGGTGGTGTCCGACGGCACGAAGAGCACGTTCTCGGGGTCGTAGCCGAAGCCGCTCGTGCGCGCCCGCCCGCCCAGCACGTCCATGGAGAGGAACGCGCCGACCATGGCGGGGACCGCGCCGGGTTCGTCCAGCGCGACCCGCGCAGGCACGCCGCGCCGGGCGTCCAGCTCCAGCACCGAGGAGGCGCCGATCCGCAGGGCGGGCTCGACGAACAGGGTGGCCTTCTCGTCCAGGGAGACCATCGTGGACATCAGGTAGTCGCCGACGGGCAGCCGGACGGTGGTGGAGCCGGACGGGTCGTACGGCCAGTACTGGTCGCCGGTGGCGGTGTTGAGCAGCCAGGACGCGTACCTCCGCGCGGGCCCGCCCTCGTGGTCGAGCACCCGGATCGGCAGGTCGCGCATCTCCGGCTCACGGGTCAGCCCGATCGGGACGCGCACGTCGTCGCCCGCGAGCAGCACGCCGCTGTACGCGCCGAGCGGCGAGTCGGCGGGCAGGGCGGTGGTGACGACGACCTCGGCGGAGCCGCCCGCCGGGACGGTGACCGACGCCGGGGACACCGAGACCGCGCCGGGGAGCTCGGCGCCGGAGGGGTCGCGCAGGACGGCGGTCAGCGCGACCTCCTCCGACTGGTCCCCGGTGTTGCGGTAGGTGACGGTGCGCGGGGGTGGTTGCTCGCCGTCGTCGTGCGGGAAGCGCAGGGTCCCCAGGCCCAGCGACGGCGGGTCGGCCTGGAGCGGGGTGGTGGTGGCTCGGGCCAGGTCGACGCGGCCCGCGCCCTGCTCGTAGGCGGTCGCGCCCTTCGGGTCGACGGCCGTGCCCATCAGGGCGGCCTTGAGCTGCTGGGCCCGCCAGTCCGGGTGCTGCTGCGCCAGGACCGCGGCGGCGCCCGCGACGTGCGGGGCGGCCATCGAGGTGCCGGACATGGCGACGTGCCCGCCCGGCGTGCCCGCCTCGGCCGCCACGACGTCGACGCCGGGCGCGGTGATGTCCGGCTTGAGCACGCGCTCGTCGGCGTTGGGGCCGTGCGAGGAGAACGGGGCCAGCACGTCGTCCCGGTCGACCGCGCCCACGGTCAGCGCGGAGGCCGCGGTGCCGGGGCTGCGGACCGTGGCGGCGTGCGGACCGGAGTTGCCCGCCGCGACCACGAACAGCGCGCCGGTCTCGGCGGTGAGCCGGTCGAGCGCGCGGGCCAGCGGGTCGTCCTCGCTCGCGGGGGCGCCCAGGCTCATGGTGACCACGTCGGCGCGGGCCGCGGCCCACTCCATCCCGGCGATGATCCACGAGTAGGCGCCGCTGCCGCGGTCGTCCAGGACCTTGCCGTTGAGGATCACCGCGTCCGGCGCGATCCCCCGGTACCGGCCGGAACCGGTGATGGTGGAGGCGACGTGCGTGCCGTGGCCGTTGCGGTCGCCCGCGTCTGCGCTGTCGCCGAAGTTCGCGGACTCCACGACCGCGCCCGCCAGGTCCGGGTGGGCCGCGTCGACCCCGGTGTCCAGGACCGCCACCCTGGCGCCCGCGCCGGTCAGGCCCGAGGCCCACGCGGCGGGCGCGCCGATCT
>NZ_JBQGCX010001362.1:0-2476 GCF_052038725.1 Actinosynnema sp. | reverse complement strand
CTCGTCAACGGGCTCGCTCGAACGGTTCGGCGGTCAGGGGGCCGCCGCCGGAGGGGTGGGGCCGTCGTCGGCGCTCCGCCCGTCAGGGGTGCAGCTCGGTGGCCGCCGCGCGCAGGACCGCGTCCGCCACGCGCGCGATCTGCGGCGAGTCGAGCCGCCACTGCTGCCAGTGCAGCGGCACGTCCACCGGCCGCTCCGGCGCGAGGCGCGTGAGCCCGGTGGTGAGCGCGATCTGCGCCTCGGTCAGCAGCGCCCACGCCGCGCCGGACGTGACCGCGTCCACGAAGATCGGCCCGTCCGGCAGGTGGTGCCGCCGGACCGACGCCGGGCGCCCGGTGAGGTCGCGGCAGAACGCGTCCTGCAGGTCGTCCTTGTCGTCGAACACCGCGACCGGCGCGTCGGCCAGCCGCCCCGCGCCGCCGGGCAGCCAGCGCGCGGCGAACTCCGGCGTGGCCACCGCGTGGTACCGCATCCGCCCGAGCGGCCGGACCGCGCAGCCCTGCACGGGCGTCGGCGAGGAGGTCACGGCGGCCACCACCTGCCCCCGGCGCAGCAGCTCGGCGGTGTGGTCCTGGTCCTCGCGGTGCAGCGCCAGCCGCACGTCCCCGGCCAGCTCCCGCACCACGAGCCGGAACCAGGTGGACAGCGAGTCCGCGTTGACCGCGACCGGGACGGCCGACTCGGTGGTGGCCAGCTCCAGCTCGGCCCCGGTGTCCTCGGCGAGCCGCGCGAGCTGGCGGCCGTACCGGGCGATGGCGGCCCCCGACTCGGTCGCCACGACCGGTCGCGAGCGCACCAGCAGCACCCGCCCGGCGCGCTGCTCCAGCTGCCGGATGCGCTGGCTGACGGCGGACGGGGTGATGTGCAGGGCCTTCGCGGCGGCGTCGAAGGTGCCCTCGTCCAGCACGGTCAGCAGGGTGCGCACGCAGTCCTGGGGGAGTTCCACCACGGGGGGCGAGGCTACCTGGGGCGGGTTGTGGTCACCGGGATGGCGGCGCCGGGTGCGCGGGCACTCCCTGGCGGGAACCAGATCCCCGACCTCGGCGCTGGAGATCGGGCCCGCGCGGATCGCGCGCCCACCCGGCCCGAGGTGGCGCCGAGTCCAGATAGAGGTGCTAATGGTGCGTAAAAATCTTTAGCTGGGCTTACTGCGCACTGGTCCTTACGGTTGAGCGCCGTGGAGCTGATGTACGCCATGGCCGCGGGCCTGGGCACCGGGTTGTCGTTGATCGTCGTGATCGGGTCGCAGAACGCGCTCGTGCTGCGCCAGGGCGTCCTGCGCGACCGCGTCCCGCTGGTCGTCGCGATCTGCGCGGTCTCCGACGTGCTGCTCATCGCGCTCGGCGTCGGCGGCCTCGGCGGGCTGTTCACCTCGTGGCCGCCGCTGCTGGAGGTCGTGCGCTGGTTCGGCGCGGCGTTCCTGCTCGCCTACGGGGCGCTCGCGCTGCGCCGCGCGCTGCGGCCGGGCGGCGGGCTGACGGCGGCCCCGGTGGCGGCCTCGGCGCTGGTCGCCACGTGCCTGGCCCTGACCTGGCTCAACCCGCACGTGTACCTGGACACCGTGCTGCTGCTCGGCACCGCCTCGACCGCGTGGGGCGATTTGCGGTGGTGGTTCGGGGTCGGGGCGATGGTCGCGAGCGTGCTGTGGTTCTGCGTGCTGGGGTTCGGCGCGGGGCGGCTGGCCGGGGTGTTCGCGCGTCCGTCGGCGTGGCGGGTGCTGGACGGGGTGGTGGCGGTCGTGGTGACGGCGGCCGGGATTTCCCTGATCTGGTGACCTCCCCTGATCCGGTGACGACCGCACGGCCCGTTTTTGTCGGGGGTCCCTGATAGACGTTCGGTGTCGGGACGAGCACGTCCCGCTACCGGGCGGAGAGTCGAGATGCGCGAGCTGGTGGTCACCACCTTCCAGTCGCTGGACGGCGTCGTGCAGGGCCCCGGCGGACCGGACGAGGACCGGTCGGGCGGGTTCGAGCGCGGCGGGTGGCTGGTGCCGTTCTACGAGGACGGGCTGGGCGAGCTGATGGCCGGGATCGTGCGGCGGGCGGGGGCTCTGCTGCTCGGGCGGCGGACGTACGACATCTTCGCCACGAGCTGGCCCCTGACGCCGGAGGACGACCCGATCGGCGAGCGGTTCAACGCCATCCCCAAGCACGTGGTGTCGAGCACGCCGCTGACGCCGGAGTGGCGGGGCGCGAGCCTGCTCGGCGGGGAGCTGGCGACGGCGGTCGCGGCGCTGAAGGCCGACGGCGGTGGGGAGGGCGGGGAGCTTCAGGTGCACGGGAGCGGGACGCTCGTGCGGGCGCTGCTGGAGCACGGGCTGGTGGACGAGCTGAACGTGATCACGTTCCCGGTGGTGGTGGGGGCGGGCAGGCGGCTGTTCGGGGAGGCGCCGGTGACCTTCGAGCTGCGCTCGCTGGACCGGACGGCGGGCGGGGCGGTGGTGGCGAACTACGCGAACGGGGCGACCGGGTTGGCG
>NZ_JBQGCX010001361.1:0-2190 GCF_052038725.1 Actinosynnema sp. | reverse complement strand
TCGGCTTCTTCACCTCGCTGGCCCCGTCGTTCCTCGCGGGCACCCTGCACGAGGGCTCCCACGCCGTGGCGGGCGCCGTGACCTTCCTGGTGTTCGGCTCGGCCGCAGCCGCCCAGGTCGTCACCGCTTCCTGGCGCTCCGCCCGCCTGTACCGCGTCGGCCTGACCCTGCTGCCCGCGGGCGTGGTGCTGGTGGTCGCCGCGCTCCTCACCCCGTCCCTCCCCCTGCTCCTGGCAGGCGGCCTGGTCGTGGGCACGGGCGCGGGCCTGTCGTTCCGGGGCGCGGTGGCCGCCGTCGTGGGGCTGTCGGAGGCGGACCGGAGGGGCGAGTCGCTGGCCGGGCTGTTCCTGATCGCCTACCTGGGTCTCGCGGCGCCGGTGGTCCTGCTGGGCGCGCTGGTCCAGTTCGCCCCGCTCGTCCCGTCGATCACCGGCTTCGGCGCGGTCGTGCTGGGCCTGCTGGCGCTGTCCGGCGCGCTGGTCAGGTCGGCTCGCCCGGCCGCCGGGTGAGGCGCTCTCCGGGCGGACGCGCTTGCGCCGGTTGACCGCTGCCGGGACCACCGGTCCGGGACGAGACTGGTGGTGGGCGAGGAACTTCGAGGGAGAACCCCATGACCCGTGCTCCTGCCGCCGCCGTCGCGGCGCTGCTGCTCACCGGCGCGCTCACCGGCGCGCTCGCCGGGACCGCGACCGCCGCACCCGCCGACCTGGTCACCTCCTACACCTGCGACACCTCCACCGGCCAGACCGTGCCGGTGGGCGTGCACTTCGGCGGTTTCCTGCCCGACGACGTCGGTGCCCTGCCGAACGCGGTCTCCTACGCCCAGACCGCCTTCGTGGACCTGGACCTGGACATCACCAACCTGGTCGAGGGCCGGGTCGACGGCGACAGCACGGCGACGGTGGCCGCCTCGATCACCGGCCCATCCCCCAGGCAGGTGTCTGCGGACCTGACGTTCGCGCCGGGCGAGGGCTGGTCGTGGCTGCACGCGGCCGGGGCGCTGGCCCCGCTGCGCCTGGACCCACCGGGCCTGCACGAGATCCGCCTCGGCGACATCACCCTGTCCCTGCGCCCCAAGTCCGACGACGGCGCTCCGCTGCCCCCGCTGGACGCCCTGTGCACCCGCGTCCCCGGCGGCAACGACCTCCTGGGCACGATCCAGTCCCTCGGGTTCATCGCGGACCGCCCCCTGCGCCCCACCGACCTGACCGTCGCCGAGACCACCCCGACCACCGCCACGGTGACCTGGGTGGGCCGCTCCTGGTGGGCCGCCACGGCGGGCTACGACGTCTACCTGGACGGCGCCCTCGTCACGACCACCACCGACCCCCGGGTCACCCTGACCGGCCTGACCCCGGACCGCCAGCACCGCCTGAAGGTGATCACCCGCGACGTCCGGGGCAGCACGTCCCTGCTGAGCCAGGGCCTGGTCTTCGCGACCGCGCGCGCCTGACCGCGGGTCGGCCGCTCCCCGATCACCCGGTCGGCGAAGTCCGGTTCACCCGATTTCCAGCGGGTAGCCCGTCGCCGACGAAGGAGGTCGGCGATGACGAGCAAGACCGGGACGACGCCCACCCAGCACGACCAGGAGCACGACCAAGAGCACGACCGGGAGGTGGACCAGGACGCCCAGAAGGCCCTGCTCCGCCTGGTCACCGCCCGTTCGGCGGCGCTGACCGCGGTGGCCGCCGCGCTGGTGTGGCTGCTGGCGCGCGCCCTCGCGCGGGGAGGTCGCGCGTGAAGGCCGTGGTGTGGCACGGGGTCGGGGACATCCGGCTCGACGAGGTCCCCGACCCCAAGATCCTCGAACCCTCCGACGCGATCGTGCGGATCACCCGCAGCGCGATCTGCGGCACCGACCTGCACGTGGTGCGCGGCACGATGCCCGGCATGGTGCCCGGAACCATCCTCGGTCACGAGGCGGTCGGCGTCGTGGAGGAGGTCGGACCGGCCGTGCGCGGGTTCACCCCCGGTGACCGGGTGGTCGTCACCTCCACGATCGGGTGCGGCACCTGCTCGTACTGCCGGGCCGGCTACTACGCCCAGTGCGACACCGCGAACCCGAACGGGCCGAGCGCGGGCACCAGCTTCTTCGGCGGCCCCGAGAGCACCGGTCCGGTCGACGGGCTCCAGGCCGAGTACGCGCGCGTCCCGTTCGCCATGACCACGCTGGTGCGCGTCCCGGACGCG
>NZ_JBQGCX010001360.1:0-3336 GCF_052038725.1 Actinosynnema sp. | reverse complement strand
CGAGCTGGGGGTTCTCGCCGCTGAGTGAGCCCACCGAGTGAAATCGGAAGAAAGTGGGCTGACAGATGTTGAAATCTGTCAGCCCACTACCCCATACTCTCCTCATGACCCCTTCACGCACCCTCGGCAGCACCGGCCCCGCCACGTACCCGCTGGGCCTGGGCTGCATGGGGATGTCCGACATGTACGGCCCGCCGGACGAGCGCGAGGGCGTGGCCACCATCCACGCCGCGCTCGACGCGGGCGTGACCCTGCTGGACACCGGCGACTTCTACGGCATGGGCGCGAACGAGCTGCTGATCCGCGACGCGCTGCGCGGCAGGCGGCGCGAGGACGTGCTGCTGAGCGTCAAGTTCGGCGCCTTCCGCGACGCGGACGGCGGCTGGCACGGCAACGACGGCAGGCCGGAGGCGGTGGCGAACTACCTGGCGTACAGCCTCCAGCGGCTGGGCGTCGACCACGTCGACGTCTACCGCCCGGCCAGGCTCGACCCGAACGTGCCGATCGAGGAGACCGTGGGCGCCGTGGCGGAGGAGGTGCGCAAGGGCAGGGTGCGCCACATCGGCCTGTCCGAGGTGAGCGCGGAAACCCTCCGCAAGGCCCACGCCGTCCACCCGATCGTGGACCTGCAGATCGAGTACTCCCTGCTGTCCAGGGGCCCGGAGGCGGAGATCCTGCCCACGGCCAAGGAGTTGGGCGTCGGCGTCACCGCCTACGGCGTCCTGGGCCGAGGCCTCCTGTCAGGCCACTGGAACCCGGACCGGGAAACCACCCAGGCCGACTTCCGCACCCACAGCCCCCGCTTCCAGGGCGACAACCTCGCGAAGAACCTGGCCCTGGTGGAGTCCCTGCGCACCGTGGCGGAGGCGAAGGGCGCCACGGTCGCCCAGTTGGCGATCGCCTGGACCCTGTCCAGGGGCGAAACCGTGATCCCCCTGGTAGGCGCCCGCACCCGCCCCCGCCTGGCGGAGGCGTTGGGCGCGCTGGACGTCCACCTGACGGAGTCGGACCTGGCCGAGATCGAGTCGGCGGTCCCGTCGACGAAGGTGGCGGGCACCCGCTACCCGGAACAGATGCTGGCCCACATGGACAGCGAACGCTGACCCCACCCCGCCCCTCACCCGTCCGCTCCACGCCCAGGCCGCCCCCTCCGTCCGCTCAGCCTGGCCCGGTTCTGTCACGTAACTCGTCTTGTGGTTGGTGGTCGAGTGCTTCTTGGTCAGTCGGTGAGGGCGAGGTTGTGGAGGTGGGCGATGCCGGAGGCGGTGTCGCGCAGGGTGTGGGCGGCGCGGCGGTAGTCGCGCAGGATGGTCCAGTCCTTCATGCGGGCTAGCCCGTGTTTCAACGGTGTCGTAGCCAGATGTTGATGGCGGCGATGTGGACGGTGGCCTGGTAGCGGACGGCGAGTTTGTCGTATCGGGTGGCGACGGCGCGGTGTTGTTTGCGCAGGCTGATGCCGCATTCCACGGCGTGGCGCTGTGTGCAGACCTCGGGGTCGAACGCGGGTGGCCGCCCGCCGCGTGGGCCTTCGGCCTGGCGATGGGCGGCCTGGTCGCGCGGTTGGGCGATGGTCGCCTTGATCCCGCAGCGGCGCAGGTAGGCGCGGTTGGCCCTGGAGCTGTAGGCCTTGTCCGCCAGGACGCGGCCCGGTCTGGTCCGCGGTCGCCCGCCACCCGGCCGGGGCACTCGGATCCCCTCGAGCACCGCGGTGAACTGCGGACTGTCGCCACGCTGTCCGGCGGTGACCAGCGGCGGCAAGGGCCGTTGGCCCTGCTCGCAGGCCAGGTGCAGCTTGCTGGTCCACCCGCCCCGCGACCGCCCCAACCCGTGATCGTCCGGCTCCACCCCGCCCGCTGGCGTGTCGGGCGGCTCGACCTGAAGAGCCCCTTTTCACGGGCACCGGCGGCGTGCTGGTGGACCCTCGCGACCGTGGAATCCGCACTCACGTCCCACACGATCACGCCTTCGGCGTCCGCACGGGCCTGCAACGCGGTGAGAATCGCCTGCCACACCCCGGCCCGCTGCCAACGGCGGAACACCCCGTACACCGTCTGCCAGGGCCCGTAGTCCGGCGGGACGTCCCGCCACGGGGCGCCGACCCGCACCCGCCACCGGATGCCGTCGATCAACCGCCGCTTGCTCCACTTCAGCGGACGACCCGGTTTCGCCCCGACGGGTAACAGTGGTGGCAGCAGCGCCCACTGCGAGTCGGTCAGGTCGGCCCGCCCCGCTGCCGCTACGCTGGCCACGAGGTCTCCGGTGTTCGGGTTTGCTTGGTCGCCAACCCACTCACCGAAGACCTCGCCACGTTCCGGCCAACGACACGCCGACGGTCACCTCACCTTTGAAACACGCCCTAGGGCGTGTTCGGCGCGGGCTCGGATCGAACGGTGGACGGTGTCGGGGTCCTCTTGCCGGTCTTCGAGCGGGCCGCCGTCGCGGGGTGTGCGGTGGGGCACGATCACCTCCCGGTTGCCCTGGTGGCCGCCATCGGCCATCACCGGGCGTCCGGCCGGGGTGTCGGCGATGCCGGAGTCGCGGTAGACGGTGCAGTCGTTGCGGTTGCCCGGTTGCGGGTCGCCGGTGGTGATCACCAGGCGGGTGCCGTCCCCGATCGCCACCTGGCCGATGCGGCGGCGCCGGACCGGGGCCAAGGCCAGCAGTGGGCCGACGGTGTTGATGACCCGGTGGGCCGCGGCGTGCGAGACACCGAACAAGGGTCCGAGTTGCCGCATGGTGAGGTTGGTGCGCCAGTAGGTGGCCACCAGCAGTACCCGGTCGGCCAGGTCCAGCCGCCACTGCCGACCGGGGCGGCCGTCGGCGACGGTGCCACCGCCGCGTTCGGCCACCACGCGCACCAGCTTGCGGAACTGGCCCGGCTGCAAGCCCGTGGAGGGTGCGATCCACTCCGACCGGGACGCCGAGATCACCTGCACCGCCACCTCATCCCACCCTGTCGGTCATCGAGTTGCGTGACAGCCCTTAGCGGGTGTCCTGCGGAGCTTTCTCATGATCGTGTGCAGATGAGGGCGGGTGGCGCGGTGGCCGGTGTCGACTCCACGAGCGTCCGGGCGCACCGGCACGCGGTGGGCGTCCGGAAAAAAGGAGGGCTGCGCGGACCGGGTCGAGGACCTCGCCGTCGACGGGGGAGTGCCTTGGACGCTCCCGTGGCGGACTGACGACCAGGCTGCATCCGGCCGTCGACTCGGCGGGTCTGCCGCCGGTGGCGATCCTCACGCCCGGCCAGGCTGGCGACAACCCGCAACCGCAGCCGTTGCTCCACGACATCCACGACATCCACGACATCGACGTGGACGGGCGGCGGGTGCGGCGGGT
>NZ_JBQGCX010001359.1:0-7989 GCF_052038725.1 Actinosynnema sp. | reverse complement strand
GTGAGGGCGGGAACCGGGTCGCGGCGAGGCCGTAGGCGGTCCAGGAAAACAGCGGCACGCCGACGAGCAAGGGCGAAGGCCAGGCCGCGGCGAGCACCGTGGGCGGTCCGGGAAAACAGCGGCACGCCGACGAGTGAGGGCGGGAACCGGGTCGCGGCGAGCACCCTGAGCCGTCCGGGGAAGGCAGCGGCGCGCGGACGAGTGAACGCGAGGGCCGTTCAGGTGCTCCCCCGGTCCGCGTGACCGCCCGAGGGCCGGCCCGTTCGGCGGGGTGCGCGCCCCGCCGGACCGCGCGGGACGGTCTTCGGCTCCCCCGAGCGGGTGGTGCGGTCCCCTGGAGCGGCGTGGCCCGGCCGGGGCGACCGCCCGGAGCTGTCGGCCCCCGCCCCTACCCTCCGCCCCATGGGAGTCTCGCTCTACTACACCGCCACCCGCGCCACCCCGCTCACCGACGCCGAGCTCGCCGCCGTCGACGCGATCGTCACCCGGTGGAACGACACCGCTCCCTACCCGGACGACGAGGAGGGCCTCTACCTGTACCCGGTCGACGGCGCCGTGCTCAACGGCTCCACCAAGCTCCCCTTCGAGCTCGACCGCACCGTCCCCTCGCTCGTGCACTGGCAGGCCGCCGTCACCGAGCTGCGCCGCGCCCTCCCCGACGCCGACTGGCGGGTCACCGTGGACGACGGGGACGTGCCGTGGACCGAGGAGCACGGGTACGCCAACCCGGCGCTCGCGGAGCTCGACCTGACCGCCCTCCTCGCCGAGAACCTGAAGAACCCCTGAGACCCCGCGCCCGGAAAACCGCCGAAAACCCCCGGAAAAAGCGAAAGCCGGGGCCCGGAAAACCGGACCCCGGCCTCGGCCGGGCGCTAGCCCGAGATCAGAACGGCCACCCGAGCACCGGAAGGCCGACCACCGCGTCCACGGCCAGGCCGCAGAACACCAGGGTCAGGTACAGGTTCGACATGTGGAAGAACTTCATCGTGTTGGTCGACCCGCCCTTGCGGACCACCCCGTGCAGCCGGTGCGCGAACACCCCGAACCACACGCCCGACGCCAGCGCCACGCCCACGTAGATCCAGCTCGTCACCGGGGCCAGCAGCAGGCTGCACAGCACCGTCGCCCAGGAGTAGATGACGATCTGCCTGGTCACCTGCTGCGCGGTGGCCACGACGGGGAGCATCGGCACGCCCGCCCGCGCGTAGTCCTCCTTGAACTTCATCGCGAGCGCCCAGGTGTGCGGCGGCGTCCAGAAGAAGATCACGCCGAACATCGCCAGCGCGGGCAGCTCCACCGTGCCGGTCACCGCCGACCAGCCGATGACCACCGGCATGCAGCCCGCGAGGCCGCCCCAGATGATGTTCTGGGAGGTCCGGCGCTTGAGCACCAGCGTGTACACGAAGATGTAGAACAGGATCGTCGCGACGGCGAACACCGCGGACATCAGGTTCGTGGTGATCCACAGGAACGCGAACGACACCACGCCGAGCACGACGCCGAAGATCAGCGCGTTGCGCGGCGGGATCGAGTTCTTGGCCAGCGGCCTGGCGCCCGTGCGCTTCATCACCGAGTCGATGTCGGCGTCGATGTAGCAGTTCAGGGCGTTGGCGCTGCCCGCGGCGAGCGTCCCGCCCGCGAGCGTGCACGCGATGAGCCACAGCGGCGGCAGCCCGCGCTCGGCCAGCAGCATCGCCGGGATGGTGGTGATCAGCAGCAGCTCGATCACCCTCGGCTTCGTCAGCGCGACGTACGCGCCGACGACCTGCCGCGGAGTCCGCGCAGGGGCCTGCGCAACGGCACTCATCGCAGGGCGCTCCTCTGTCAGATCGGGGATGAACGGATCGTAACCGCGAGGTGTGGAGCCGGCCCTTTCGGGTAGGTGGTGACCAGCGGCACCACACCGCGCACACGCCCTGTGCGATCACGCACAGCGGATCTGCGCGCGTTCGGTGGCACATGCGCCCGAACAGCGGACTAGGCTGGTCGGAGGATGAGCAAAAACCGCGGATAGGCCCTGACGGGATCGATTGAGAAGCCTTGTCTGTGGACCGCCGCCCGCACTGAGACTGGAGCTGGAATCTCCGTGTCCGATGACATCACCCGGCTGACCGAGGCCACCGTCCCCGCCGACTGGACCGCGCTGGACAAGCGCGCCGTCGACACCGCGCGGGTCCTCGCCGCCGACGCCGTCCAGAAGGTCGGCAACGGCCACCCCGGCACCGCGATGAGCCTCGCCCCCGTGGCCTACTCGCTGTTCCAGCGGGTGATGCGCCACGACCCGGCCGACGCCGACTGGATCGGCCGCGACCGCTTCGTGCTGTCGGCGGGTCACTCCAGCCTGACGCTGTACATCCAGCTGTACCTGGCGGGCTACGGCCTGGAGCTGGACGACCTGAAGGCGCTGCGCACCTGGGGCTCCAAGACCCCCGGCCACCCGGAGCACCGCCACACCCCCGGTGTGGAGATCACCACCGGCCCGCTGGGCCAGGGCCTCGCCTCGGCCGTGGGCATGGCGATGGCCGCCCGCCGCGAGCGCGGCCTGTTCGACCCGGACGCCCCGGCGGGCGAGAGCCCGTTCGACCACCAGGTCTACGTGATCGCCTCCGACGGCGACATCGAGGAGGGCGTCACCTCCGAGGCCTCGTCGATCGCGGGCCACCAGCAGCTGGGCAACCTCACGCTGATCTACGACGACAACAAGATCTCGATCGAGGACGACACCGCGATCGCGCTGTCCGAGGACACCGCCAAGCGCTACGAGGCGTACGGCTGGCACGTGCAGGTCGTGGAGTCCGGCGAGAACATCTCCGGCATCCTGGCCGCGCTGGAGGCCGCCCGCGCCGAGACGGCCCGCCCGTCGCTGGTCGTGCTGCGCACGATCATCGGCTTCCCGGCGCCGAACAAGATGAACACCGGCAAGATCCACGGCTCCGCGCTGGGCGACGCCGAGGTGGCCGAGGTCAAGAAGGCGCTGGGCTTCGACCCGGAGCAGACCTTCGAGGTCTCCGACGAGGTGATCAACCACACCCGCTCGGTCATCAAGCGCGGTGAGGCGGCCAAGGCCGAGTGGCAGAAGTCCTTCGACGCGTGGGCGGAGGCGAACCCGGAGCGCAAGGCGCTGCTGGACCGCCTGATCGGCCGCGACCTGCCCGAGGGCTGGGCCGACGCGCTGCCCGTGTGGGAGCCGGACGCCAAGGGCGTCGCGACCCGCAAGGCCTCCGGTGACGTGCTGTCCGCGCTGGCCCCGGTCCTGCCGGAGCTGTGGGGCGGCTCGGCCGACCTGGCCGAGTCGAACAACACCACGATGAAGGGCGCGGACTCGTTCGGCCCGGTCAGCTCCTCCACGAGCACGTGGAGCGCGAACCCGTACGGCCGCACGCTGCACTTCGGCATCCGCGAGCACGCGATGGGCTCGATCCTCAACGGCATCGCGCTGCACGGCCCGACCCGCCCGTACGGCGGCACGTTCCTGGTGTTCAGCGACTACATGCGCCCGGCCGTGCGGCTGGCCGCGCTGATGAAGTCCGCGGTCACCTACGTGTGGACGCACGACTCCATCGGCCTCGGCGAGGACGGCCCGACGCACCAGCCGATCGAGCACCTGGCCGCGCTGCGCGCGATCCCCGGTCTCGCGGTGGTCCGCCCCGGCGACGCCAACGAGACCTCGGCGTCGTGGAAGGCGATCATCGAGAACCCGACCGGTCCGGCAGGCCTCGCGCTGACCCGGCAGAACCTCCCGGTGCTCGAGGGCACCAGGGAGAAGGCGTTCGAGGGCGTCGCCAAGGGCGGCTACGTGCTGGAGGACGCCGCGAACGGCGCTCCCGAGGTCGTGCTGATCGCCACCGGCTCCGAGCTGCAGATGGCGGTGGAGGCGCGGAAGGTCCTGGAGGCCGACGGCGTTGCAGCGCGTGTGGTGTCCATGCCGTGCGTCGAGTGGTTCGACGCCCAGGACGAGGCGTACCGCGAGTCGGTCATCCCGTCCTCGGTGAAGGCGCGCGTCGTGGTCGAGGCCGGGATCGCCCAGCCGTGGCACCGGTTCACCGGTGACGCGGGCGAGATCGTCTCGATCGAGCACTTCGGCGCCTCCGCCGACTACCAGACGCTGTTCCGCGAGTTCGGCTTCACGACCGAGAACGTCGTGGCCGCCGCCCGCCGGTCGCTGGACGCCACCCGCTGACCGACGACTCTTTTTCTAGGGGAGAAGCGAACATGACTGCGAAACCGCTGGCCGACCTCAGCGCCGCCGGTGTGTCGATCTGGCTCGACGACCTGTCGCGCGAGCGGCTGGACTCGGGCAACCTGGCCGGGCTGATCGCGGACAAGGCCGTGGTCGGCGTGACCACCAACCCGACGATCTTCGCCGGCGCCCTGTCCAAGGGCGACGCCTACGACGCGCAGGTGCGCGAGCTGGCCGCGCGCGGCGCCGACACCGAGGCCGTGGTGCGCGAGACCACCACGACCGACGTGCGCAACGCGTGCGACTTGTTCCGCGACGTCTACGCCAAGTCGAACGGCGTCGACGGCCGGGTGTCCATCGAGGTGGACCCGCGCCTGGCCAAGGACACCGACAAGACCGCCGCCGAGGCGCTCGACCTGTGGAAGGCCGTTGACCGGCCGAACCTGATGGTCAAGATCCCCGGCACCGTCGAGGGCCTGCCCGCGATCACCAAGACGCTCGGCGAGGGCGTCAGCGTGAACGTGACGCTGATCTTCAGCACCGAGCGCTACCGCGCCGTGATGGACGCCTACCTGGCGGGCCTGGAGCTGGCCAAGTCCAACGGCCACGACCTGCGCACCATCCACTCGGTGGCGTCGTTCTTCGTGTCCCGCGTGGACAGCGAGATCGACAAGCGGCTGTCCGCCATCGGCACCGACGAGGCCAAGTCCCTGCTGGGCAAGGCCGCGATCGCGAACGCCGTGCTGGCCTACGCCGCCTACCAGGAGGTGTTCTCCGGCCCGCGCTGGGAGGCCCTCGCGGCGGACGGCGCGAACGCGCAGCGCCCGCTGTGGGCGTCGACCGGCGTGAAGGACCCGAACTACTCCGACACCCGGTACGTCGACCAGCTGGTCGTCGACGGCGTGGTCAACACCATGCCGGAGAAGACCCTGGACGCGGTCGCCGACCACGGTCAGATCACCGGTGACACGGTCACCGGCAAGGCCGACGAGGCGCAGGCCGTGTTCGACGCGATCGCGGCGGCCGGCGTCGACGTGACCGACGTCTTCGTCACGCTGGAGACCGAGGGCGTCGACAAGTTCGAGAAGTCCTGGGCCGAGCTGCTGGAGACCGTCACCGGTCAGCTGGAGAAGGCGAAGGGCTGACGATGACCGAGGTGATCTCCGTGGAGATCGTCCGGGCGCCGAACGCGGAGCAGGTCGAGACCGTCGTGTCCGACCTGCTCCGCGACGCGGTCCCCAGCAGGCTCGCCGCAGGGGACGCCACGCTGTGGGGTCCCGAGGCCGAGCCCGAGGCGTCGATCCGACTCGCCTGGACGAAGCTGCACGAGACGTCCCGCCCGCTGCTGGCCGAGATCGCCGCGCTGCGCGCGGAGCTGCTGGCCGAGGGCGTCAACCGGGTGGTCCTCGCGGGCATGGGCGGTTCCTCGCTCGCGCCCGAGGTGATCACCGGCACCGCCGGGGTCCCCCTGGTGGTGCTGGACACCACCGACCCCGACCAGGTGGTCGAGGCGCTGGTGGAGAGCCCCGAGCACTCGGTGCTCGTGGTGTCGTCCAAGTCCGGCGGCACGGTGGAGACCGACAGCCACCGGCGGATCTTCGAGGACGCGTTCGCGGCTGCGGGCGTCGACCCGAAGTCGCGCATCGTCGTGGTGACCGACCCCGGCTCGCCGCTGCAGAAGGCGTCCGAGGAGGCCGGGTACCGCAAGGTGTTCCTGGCCGACCCGAACGTCGGCGGTCGCTACTCGGCGCTCACCGCGTTCGGCCTGGTCCCGTCGGGCCTGGCGGGCGTGGACGTGGAGAAGCTGCTCGACGAGGCCGCCGCCGCCGCGCCGCTGGTGTTCGCCGACTCGGCGGACAACCCGGCCGTGCGGCTGGCCGCCGTGCTGGGCGTGGCGCACGCGCACGGCGCGGAGAAGGTCGTCCTCGCCGACACCGGCTCGGGCATCTCCGGCCTGGGCGACTGGGCCGAGCAGCTGGTGGCCGAGTCCACCGGCAAGAACAGCACCGGCCTGCTGCCCGTCGTGGTGGAGGGTCCCGGCGCGCCCGGTTTCGTGGACGCGGGCTCCGACGCCACGACCGTCGCGATCGGCCCGGCCACCGGGTCCTCCGCGCTCGCGGTCGAGGGTTCCCTGGGCGCCCAGTTCCTGCTGTGGGAGGTCGCCACCGCGCTGGTGGGCCGGGTGCTCGGGATCAACCCGTTCGACCAGCCCGACGTGGAGGCGGCGAAGAAGGCGGCGCGCTCGCTGCTCGACGCCCCGGCGTCCGAGCCCGCGACGCCCGCGTTCACCGACGGCCCGGTCGAGGTGCACGTCTCCGGCGGCGACTGGCTGCCGAAGGGCGTCAAGACGGTCGCCGAGGCGATCCGCGCGCTGGTCGCGGCGGCCCCCGACAAGGGCTACCTGTCGGTGCAGGCCTACCTGGACCGGGTGAACGACGCGTCGTTCGCGCTCAGCCGCGCCGAGCTGGCCAAGCGCACGCACCTGCAGACCACCTTCGGCTGGGGCCCGCGCTTCCTGCACTCGACCGGCCAGTACCACAAGGGCGGTCACCAGAACGGCGTGTTCCTCCAGCTCACCGGCCACACCGACCAGGAGCTGGCCGTCCCCGGCCGCCCCTACGACCTGGCGACGCTCCAGCTGGCGCAGGCACTCGGCGACGGGCAGGTGCTCGCCGAGCACGGCCGCCCGGTGCTGCGGCTGCACCTGACCGACCGGGTCGCCGGGCTCGCCCAGTTCGTGGAGGCCATCCAGGAGGACGGCTCGTGACCACCGCCGAGCAGCGCAACCCGCTGCGCGACCCCAGGGACAAGCGGCTGCCCCGCATCGCGGGCCCCAGCGGCCTGGTGATCTTCGGCGTGACGGGCGACCTGTCGCGCAAGAAGCTCATGCCCGCCATCTACGACCTGGCCAACCGCGGCCTGCTGCCGCCGGGCATCGCGCTCGTCGGGTTCGCCCGCCGCGATTGGGAGGACCAGGACTTCATGCAGGTCGTCCACGACGCGGTCAAGGAGCACGCGCGCACGCCGTTCCGGCAGGCCGTGTGGGACCAGCTCGCCGAGGGCATCCGCTTCGTGCAGGGCAGCTTCGACGACGACGCCGCGTTCGACGCGCTCGCCGAGACGATCAAGTCGCTCGACGAGGAGCGCGGCACGGGCGGCAACCACGCGTTCTACCTGTCGGTGCCGCCGAGCGCGTTCACCACCGTGGTGAACCAGCTCAAGCGCGCCGGTCTGGCCTCGCCCCCCGGCGACAACCCGACCCAGTGGCGCCGCGTGGTGATCGAGAAGCCGTTCGGGCACGACCTGGCCAGCGCGAAGCAGCTGAACGGGATCGTGAACGACGTCTTCCCCGAGGAGTCGGTGTTCCGCATCGACCACTACCTCGGCAAGGAGACGGTCCAGAACATCCTGGCGCTGCGCTTCGCGAACCAGCTGTACGAACCCATCTGGAACGCGAACTACGTCGACCACGTGCAGATCACCATGGCCGAGGACATCGGCCTCGGCGGTCGCGCGGGGTACTACGACGGGATCGGCGCGGCGCGCGACGTCATCCAGAACCACCTGCTCCAGCTGCTGGCGCTGACCGCGATGGAGGAGCCCGTCTCCTTCCGCCCCAGCGACCTGCGCGCGGAGAAGGTGAAGGTCCTGTCGGCCACCCGGCTGGTGGGCCCGTTCGACGAGACGACCTCGCGCGGCCAGTACACCGGCGGCTGGCAGGGCGGGCAGAAGGTGCCCGGCCTGATCGAGGAGGGCGGCTTCTCCAAGGACTCCACCACGGAGACCTACGCCGCCATCACCGCCGAGGT
>NZ_JBQGCX010001358.1:0-3372 GCF_052038725.1 Actinosynnema sp. | reverse complement strand
CAGGTGCCGGACGAGGCGGCGGCGCGCGATCTGGTGCGCGGCGACCCCTACGTCCGGTCCCAGTCGGTGGCCGAGGTGCGGATCAGGCAGTGGCACGTGCTGCTCGGCCTGCCCGACCACGAGCGGGTCCCGTCCGTGGTCCGACCTCGCGACGGCCAGAGCGCCGATCGCTCGAAGGAGCCGCTCACGCCGCACGAGCACCGCATCGCGCTGATGATGCTGGAGGGCATGACCAACCGGCAGATCGCCGAGCACTTCTCGGTGTCCACCCGCGCGGTCGAGCTCCACATCACCCGCATCTACCGCAAGCTCGACATCGGTCGACGGGCGCAGCTCGCCGCGGCCATGCCGTGGGGTCAGCGCTCCTACCTGTAGTCGGGATTCGTGTTCCCCCTGCCCCGTTCGCACTAGCGGCGGAGTCGGGGGTCCTAATCCGAATACGCGCCGTGGTGGCCGCACTGGAATGGTGCGGCTATTCGGGTGAGCAATTTTCTGGGGGACCCTCCGGAGTTCGCTGCCGATTGCGCGCGGCGAACCCCGGAGAATGCCCGGAGCGCCTAGGGTGCCGGTCGTGACCAGCATCCAGGAACGGCTCTACCCGGAACTGCCCTGCTTCGGCTGCGGCCAGGCCAACCCCAAGGGGCTGCGCCTGCGCAGCTACCGGGGGGAGGGCGGGCTGGTCACCGCGGCGTTCACGCCGTGGCCGGAGCACGACAACGGCCTCGGCCACCTGAACGGCGGCGTGATCGGCACGGTGCTGGACTGCCACAGCGCGGCGGCGGTGATGGCCGAGGCCGACGAGCGCGGCTGGCGACCGCTGGGCGGCGCCGCGCTGGCCTACGTGACGGCGGGCCTGGACGTGCGCTACCTGCGGCCCGCGCCGCTGACCGAGGAGGTCGAGCTGCGCGCGGCGGTGGTGGAGGCGTCCGAGGCGCAGATCACCGCCGAGGTGTCCCTGTGGTGGGACGGCAAGCCGCGCGCGGAGGCCGTGGCGCTGTGGAAGCGCTGGCGGCCCCGCTCCTGAGCGACCCCTCCAGGCCGGCCCAGGGGCAGCTCCGTGGCAGCTCCGGGACCGCACCCAGGGGTCGTCCGGCATGGGCACTCCTGCCCACCGCGCCCGCTCGCGCCGGACCCGCCGGGGACCGGGCCGCGGCCTCCGCCGGTGTGCTGCCTGCGGCATCCGGGTTTTCCCGGCCCCGCAGGGGGAAACCGCCCGTCGTGATCGAGGTGAAGCTGCACGTCCCCGCCACGCCCGACGAGGTGTTCGCGGTGCTGGCCGACGGCTGGTCCTACGCGGGCTGGGTGGTCGGCGCGTCCCACATCCGGCAGGTGGACACCGGGTGGCCCCGCGTGGGCACCCGCATCCACCACAGCCTCGGCGCCTGGCCGGTGCAGGTGAAGGACACCAGCACCGCCCGCGCGGGCGAGCCAGGCCGGTTCCTGGAGCTGGACGCGGGCCTGTGGCCGCTGGGGCAGGCCAGGATCAGGCTGGAGCTGACCGAGGTCGCGGGCGGCACCGACGTGCTCATGGCCGAGGAGATCACCAAGGGCCCGCTCAGCCTGCTGCCCAAGCCCGCGCAGGCGCTGTTCCTGGCGCCGAGGAACCGGGAGAGCCTGCGCAGGCTCGCCGCGCTGGCCGTCCGCAGGGAGAACGGCGCCGGCCTCTGACCGGGGCGCACCGACCGGGGCGCACTGACCGGGGCGCACTGACCGGGGCGCCCTGACCGCGAGCGCGCCGACCGGACCTGACCGCCTCGGCCGCGTCCGGCCGCGCTGGCCCGGCCGCTCCCGCCCCGTGCCAGGTCGTCCCAGCCGGTCAGCGACCACCAGCGGGGGAGCGGCCCGTCGACGACGGGCCGCCCGCCCCGGCCACCACCCCGGCGCTACCGGTACAGCGCCCGCTGCAGCCCCTGCACCAGCAGCCGGTACCCGTCGCCGCCCAGCCCGTTGCGGGCCAGCGCCGCCCGCGCCGCGTTCGCGCCCGCCGCGCCGTGCACCCCGCCGCCGGGGTGCGCCGACGCGCTCGCCAGGTACAGCCGGTCGACCGGCGTGTCCGCCCGCCCCAGCCCCGGCACCGGCCGGAACACCAGCTGCTGGTGGATCGCCGCCGTCCCGGAGTTGGTCGACCCGCCCAGCAGGCTCGGGTTGCGGTCCTTCAGGTCCTCAGGCCCCTGCACGACCCGCCCCAGCACCAGGTCCCGGAACCCCGGCGCGCGCGCCGCCCCGACCGCCTCGACCCGGTCCGCGTACCGCTCCAGCTCGTCGCGCGTCCACCTCAACCCGCGCGGCACGTGCGTGTAGGCCCACGCCGCCTCCGTCCCCTCCGGGGAGCGGGTCGGGTCGGCGGTCGTCATCTGGCCCATGATCAGGAACGGGTCGTCGGGCACCCGGCCGCAGGCGATCTGCGTCGCGCCCACCGCCAGCCCGTCCAGGTCGCCGCCGACGTGCACGGTCCCGGCCCGGCGGGCGGCCTCGGCGGTCCACGGGATCGGCCCGGACAGCGCCCAGTCCACCTTGATCGTCGCGTCGTCCCACTCGAACGCCCCCAGGTCCGACACCAGCCGCGCGGGCAGGTGCTCGGCCCCGACCAGGTCCAGGTACAGCGCGGGCGCCGGGACGTCCGCCAGCACGGCCTTGCGCGCCCGCACGAACCCGCCCGCCGCGTCCCGCACGCCCAGCGCCCGGCCGCCCGCCACGACGATCCGGTCCACCGGCCGCCCCAGGTGCACCGCCCCGCCGAACCGCCGCGCCAGCGCCTCCGCCAGCGCCCCCGCGCCGCCCTCCGGCACCGGGTAGCCCACGTCCTGCCCGAGCATCGACAGCAGCCACCCGAACGCCGTGCCCGCCGCCTGGTCGGGCCCGAGGTCGGTGTGCATCGCGTTGCCCGCGAGCAGCAGCGTCCCGCCCTCGCCGGTGAACCGCTCCGCCCCGAACGCCCGCACCGACAGCACCAGCGAGCGGACCAGCCGCAGCGCGTCACCGGCCCCCAGCGCGCCCAGCAGCCCCGCGCCCGCCCGGACCGGCGGGAACGGCCGCAGCAGCGCGTCCAGCAGCCGCTCGCGCACCCGCTCCCACAGCGCGAACTCGTCCCGCCACGCCTGCCCGTCGCCCGCGCCGAACGCCTCCAGCGACGCGGCCGTGCGCCCCACCTCGTCCGACAGCACCGCGACCCGGTCGTCCGGCAGCACGTGCGCCAGCACCTCGGGCGCCCGCCGCCACCGCAGCCCGTGCTCCTCCAGCCCCAGCCCCGCGATCACCGGCGACCCGGCGCCCAGCGGGTAGAACGAGCTGAAGACGTCGCTGCGGAAGCCGGGGGCCACGAACTCCTCGGTCCGCACCGCCCCGCCAGGCCGGTCCCCGGCCTCCAGGACG
>NZ_JBQGCX010001357.1:0-1706 GCF_052038725.1 Actinosynnema sp. | reverse complement strand
ACCGGGCCAAGGACGTGCTGTTCGCGGCCGTGCTGGAGCGCATGGTCGGGCAGGTGCGCGAGGCCGCGCTGGCGGAGCTGGCGCGGGTGGGCGCGCCGGTAGAGCGGCGGGTGGTCTCGGCGCTGGAGGCGTTGCACGGCGAGGCGGCGACGGCGAGCAGCGCGAGCGTGAGCGAGCTGCTGCGGGCCGCCGCCGAGGTGAGCGGGCCGCTGCTGCGGCGGTTGCACGACGACGTGGTCGCGGCGCTGGTGGACGTGCTGGAGGAGTCCGGGGTCGCGGGGGCGTGGGAGCCCGGCGGGGTCGGGGCGGTGGAGCTGGCCGAGCACCTGTACCTGGTGTCGTCGGCGGTCAAGCAGCTCGACGCGCCGGTGGACGTGCAGCGGGAGCGGTTGCGGGTGGCCGTGCGGATCGTGCTGCGCGGTGACGGGAGGGGGCAGCGGTGAGGGTCGTCGCGCTGGCCGCGCACGAAGCCGGTGGTCCGCTGCGCCCGCTGGTGCGCGAGCTCGGTCCGCCGGGGCCGGACGAGGTGGACGTGCGGGTGACGCACTGCGGGATCTGCCACACCGACGTCGGCGTGATCGACGACGAGTGGGGCGTGGCGCGGTTCCCGGTGGTCGCCGGGCACGAGGCCGTGGGCGTGGTGGTCGCGGTGGGCGCGAACGCGCGGCTCGCGGTCGGGACGCGGGTGGGGGTCGGGGCGATCGCCGGGTCGTGCGGGCACTGCGCCCAGTGCCTGGGCGGGCGGCACAACCTGTGCGCGGCGCGCGACGACGTGGTGCTGCGCGGCGACGGCGGGGCGTTCGCCGACCACCTGCGGGCGTCCGACTGGCGGCACGTCCACCCCCTGCCCGACGCGCTGCCCTCGGCCGAGGCCGCGCCGCTGCTGTGCGCGGGCACGACGGTGTTCGGGCCGCTGCTGGCCAACGGGGTCCGGCCGACCGACCGGGTCGCGGTGGTCGGCGTCGGCGGGCTCGGGCACCTGGCCCTGCAGTTCCTGGCCGGGTGGGGGTGCGCGGTGACGGCGGTGTCCACGACGCGGGCCAAGGAGGCGGAGGCGCGGGCGTTCGGCGCGACCGACTTCCGGACGCCGGGCGAGCTGGTGGAGGGGTCGTTCGACTTCGTGCTGTCGACGGTCCCGGCGGACCTGCCGTGGGACGACTACCTGGCCGCGCTGCGCCCCGGCGGGACGCTGTGCGTGGTGGGCTTGCCCGCCGGGGCGATCTCGGTGCGGCCGATGAGCCTGCTGCCGCAGGCGAAGCGGATCGTGGGCGGCATCCCGGCGACGCCCTCGGAGAACCGGCTGATGCTGGACTTCGCGGCGCGGCACGGCATCCGGGCGGCGGTGGAGGTGTTCCCGGTGGGCGAGGTGGAGCGGGCGCTGGAGCTGGTGCGCGGGGGTGGGGCGCGGTACCGGGCGGTGCTGGAGTTCTGACGGGGCAGGACGACTGCCCCCGGCCTGCCCCGCCGGGCCTGGCGCCGGGGGCGGGGCAGGCCGGACGATGCGGGTGGGGGACGTCGACCGGGGAGGTCTCGATGCACGCCCGTGAGGAGCCGAGCGCAACCCGCGCGCGCACCGCGCCGCAGGTGCGGACCCAGGCGCAGGAGCCGGTTCCGACGCCGGGCCACCCGGCTCCGGAGGGGTTGCTGGCGTTGCAGCGGCAGATCGGCAACGCGGCCGTGTCGCGGCTGGTGGAGTCCGGGGAACC
>NZ_JBQGCX010001356.1:0-2633 GCF_052038725.1 Actinosynnema sp. | reverse complement strand
GCGTCGCTGACCGTCGGGACGCTCGGCGCGAGCGGGGCGGGCGGGGCGCGGTTGGCGGAGGCGTTCCGGGAGCGGCACCCGGCGGTGCGGATCGTGCTGCGGGAGGCGGACTTCACCGACCCGACCGCCGGGGTCCGGGGCGGGCTGGTGGACGTCGCGCTGGCCAGGACCCCGTTCGACCCCACCGGGATCGGCACGCGCGTGCTGCGGCTGGACCCAGTCGGGGCGGTGCTGCGCGCGGACGACCCGCTGGCGGGGCGGTCGTCGCTGACGGCGGCGGACCTGGTGGACCGGCCGTGGTTCCGGCTGCCGGACGGGGTGGACCCGGCGTGGCGGGCCTTCTGGAGCGGGCCGGGCGCTCGGGAGGGGGCGGTGGTGCGGACGGTGGCCGAGTGCGCGCAGGCCGTGCTGTGGAACGGGTCCGTGGGCATCGCGCCGCTCGGTGAGCCGCTCGGGCGCGGGCTCGCGTGGGTGCCGCTGGCCGACGTGCCGCCGAGCCCGCTCGTGGTGGCCTGGCGCGAGGGCGGGCGCGATCCGCTGGTGCGGTCGTTCGCGCGGATCGCGGTCGAGGTGTTCCGGGGCTGAGACCCAGGGCGCGCACGGTCCGTGCACGTCGTTCACGCGGGGTCGTCCTCCTTGCGGCGCAAGGGTTTGCCCGGTGTCCGAGGGGTGCCCGCGGACGTGCGCCGGACCGGTGCTCCTCACCGCCCGTGCGCGACGTAGAGTGGCCTGCGCCTCGTCGGTGGGGCACGACGAGTCCGGTTCCGAAGGGGAATGCCGTGAAGCCGCTTGGGGCCTCCGATCCTGCCGCCATCGGCAGCTACCGCGTCTTGGCCGAGCTGGGGCAGGGCGGCATGGGGCGCGTGCTCCTGGGCGCCGGGCCGGACGGCAGGCTGGTGGCGGTCAAGCTGGTCAGCACGGCGCTGGTCGGGGACGCCGAGTTCCGGGCCCGCTTCGCGCGCGAGGTCGCGGCGTCGCGGCGGGTGTCCGGCGCGTACACGGCGGCCGTGGTCGAGGCCGACCCGGACGCCGAGGTGCCGTGGCTGGCGTCGGTGTTCGTGCCGGGGCCGTCGTTGCAGCAGGCCGTGGCGACGGCCGGTCCGCTGCCCGAGGAGTCCGCGCTGCGCCTGGCCGCCGGGCTCGCGACGGCGCTGCTGGAGATCCACCGGGTCGGGCTGGTGCACCGGGACCTCAAGCCGTCGAACGTGCTGCTGACCGACGACGGTCCGCGCGTGATCGACTTCGGCATCGCCAAGGCCGTGGACGACCCGAACAGCCAGTTGACGCACACCGGTTCGCTGGTGGGCTCCCCCGGTTTCATGTCGCCGGAGCAGATCGAGACCGGCATGGCGGGCGCGGCGGGCGACGTGTTCTCGCTGGGCGCGGTGCTGGCGGCGGCGTGCACCGGGCGGAGCCCGTTCACCGGGTCGTCCACGTTGCAGACGCTCAACAACGTGGTGGGCGTGCGCGCGGACCTGACGACGCTGCCGCCGCGCGTGCGGCACATCGTGGAGCGCTGCCTGGAGCGCGACCCCGGCGCCCGGCCGACGCCCGCGCAGGTGCTGGAGCTGGCGCGGCCGATCCCGCCGTCGCCCCGGCCGTGGAGCCCCGGCGTGCACCGGATGATCGCGGAGCAGCGGGCGCAGGTGGAGCGGGTGCTGGCCGGGCAGCCGCCGGTGCCGCCGGTGACGGCCGCCGAGCTGACCGCGCCGGTCGCGATGACGCGCATCCAGCTCAAGCCGGTGTTCGACGGGCCCGAGGGCCGCGCCGCCGAGCCCGACGACCGGACGCCGCCGCCGGGGTCGGGGTACCGGTGGGGCACGGTGATCGCGGCGAGCGTGGCGGTGGCCGCGCTGGCGGCGGCGGCGACGATGGTGTTCGTCAACTGGAACCCGACCCCGACGGCGGCGGGCAAGCCGTCGTCCTCCGCCCCCGCGCCCGCGTCCTCGTCGGGCCCCGTCCCGTCGTCCGCGGCGAGCAGCGCGACGACGACCACGACGACCACGTCCACCCCGCCGCCGGAGCCGGTGAAGCAGGATTTGTGGCTGTACTGGAACAGCGACCTCCAGGACAACGCGACCTGCCTGAACGAGGGCTGCCTCGTGGGCGGGCCGGGGTACGCCCCGGCGCAGCTGGAGGGCAAGGTGCTGTCGGCCCCCGCGGAGGGCGCGGTGCCGCTGCGCTCGATGTGGCACCCGGAGCGCGGGGACGTGGCGGTGTGCGGGACGGACGAGTGCGTGGCCCAGCAGGAGGCCGTGGGCTACGCGCCGCTGCGCGTGGAGGGCTACGTCCTCTCCGCCCAGGCCCCCGGCACGGTCCCGCTGCGGTTGTACTGGCACGAGGGGCGCGGGGACAACGCGCTGTGCGGGTCGGACAAGTGCGCCGCGGACCAGGAGGCGGTGGGGTACGTGCTGATCCGCACCGAGGGGTTCGCGTACCCGGCCTGAGGCTGGGCCGGGCGACGGTCGAACGTGGGCCGCGCTTGCCCTGCGGGGCGGGCGCGGCTATTTTGTTGAGTGAGCGCAACGATTGTTTTGCCCGCACACGACACATTTGTGCGGAAAACGGGCGCGTGCGACTCGAAACTTTGAGCGAGTGATCATGGTCACACTTTGTGTGCGTATCCGATCCTT
>NZ_JBQGCX010001355.1:0-1658 GCF_052038725.1 Actinosynnema sp. | reverse complement strand
CGTGCTTACCCCCGCTGGAGACCTGGTGAGACCCGCCCGTGCCGCGACGCTCGTCGCCCTCCTGACCGCCGCGCTGATCCCGGCGCCCGCGCACGCCCAACCCGCGCCCGAGCCCGAGGGCAGGCAGACCTGGTCGGTCAGCCCCGCGGGGGCAGGCGGCCCGGACGGTCGTCCCGGCTTCGAGTACGTGGTGGAACCGGGGATGCGCTACGACGACCACCTCGCGGTGCGCAACCTCGGCGACGCCGAGCTGACCGTGGACCTGTACGCGGGCGACGCGGTCAACACCGACACCGGCGGGTTCGACCTGCTGGCCCGCGACGAGCCCTCGTCGTCCGTCGGCCGCTGGATCTCCTTGCCCGCCAACCGGGTCACCGTGCCGCCGCGCCAGGTGGTCGTGGTCCCGTTCAGCCTCGCCGTCCCCGCCGACGCCGAGCCGGGCGACCGCGTCGGCGGCGTCGTGGCCGCGCTGACCACCGGCGCGGACGTGCAGGTCGAGCGCCGCGTGGGAGCCCGCGTCTACGCGCGCGTGGCGGGCGCCGTCACCCCGGCGGTCGGCGTCGAGTCGCTGTCCGCTGCCTACCGCGCCTCGCTCAACCCGGCGGGGACCGGTGAGCTGGACGTCACCTACACCGTCGTCAACCGGGGCAACGTCCGCCTGACCCTGCGCCCTTCCGTTGCCGTGGAAGGGCTCTTCGGCCTCGGCGAGGTCACCGCCGCCGACGACGTGCTGCCGGAACTGCTGCCCGGCAACGCCATCACGCTCACCCGCACCGTCACCGGGGTGTGGCCGCTCGGCCCCCTGGACGTGCGCGTCACCGCCGAACCCGTGGCCTCCGCGGGGCAGGCCCTCGCGGGCGCGGTCGAGCCCGGCGCCGCCGAGACCACCGCGTGGGCGTGGTCCTGGACCACGATCACCACCCTGCTCCTGCTGGCCGCCACCCTGCTGGCCCTCTGGCGCGTCCGCCGCAAGATCCGCGCCCTGCGCGTCGCCGCCGCGAAACCCCGACCCACCACCAAGAACCCAGGACCATGAACGCGCACCCAGACACCCGCGTCCCCGTCACCGTGCTCTCCGGCTTCCTCGGCGCGGGCAAGACCACCCTCCTCAACCACGTCCTCGCCAACCGCGACGGCCGCCGCGTCGCCGTGGTCGTCAACGACATGAGCGAGGTCAACATCGACGCCTCCCTGGTCAGGGGCCGGGGCGGCGAGCGCCTGGTGGAGCTGACCAACGGGTGCATCTGCTGCACCCTGCGGGAGGACCTGCTGGAGAGCGTGGGCGAACTCGCCCGCGACGGCCGCTTCGACACCATCCTCATCGAGTCCACCGGCATCTCCGAGCCCATGCCGGTCGCCGCGACCTTCGAGTGGACCTTCGAGGACGGCACGAGCCTGTCCGACCACGCCCGCCTGGACACCACCGTCACCGTGGTCGACGCCGCCACGTTCCTCGCCGAGGTCGAGCGCGGCGACCGGCTGGACGAGCGCGGCATGGAGGCCGAGGAGGGCGACGAGCGCGGCATCTCCGACCTGCTGGTCGACCAGGTCGAGTTCGCGGACGTGCTGGTCATCAGCAAGGCGGACCTCGCGACCGCCGAGGAGCTGGGGCGCCTCGAGGCGGTCCTGCGGGTCCTCAACCGCGAGGCGAGGATCCT
>NZ_JBQGCX010001354.1:0-3334 GCF_052038725.1 Actinosynnema sp. | reverse complement strand
CGACCTGGACTGAGCCCCTCACCGCTTCGCGGGCTGCGGGGCGAGCGCAGCGAGCCCGCAGCCAGCCAATCCCGCGTCCCTCTTCTCCGTTTGGCCTGGCGAAGCCCGAGCACGCTCGTCAAGATGCCGCCGCACTGCCCGGAAGACCGGGGTGCCCAACGGCGTCTTGACGAGCGTGCTTGCCTGAAAGGAGGCCACACGGAGAAGAGGGACCCCGCCCACCGCAGTGGTAAACGGGACCACCAACAGAAGCGCCACCGGCCGGCAGAGCCCGTCCCCCTCTTTTTTGGAGGTCTGCCCCGCCGGCGAGGCGCGCTCTTCAGCTCTTGATCTTCATCTCTTGCCCTTCAGCTCGCAGCCCTTCACCCGTGGCCCTTCACCCGTGGCCGAGCTCAGTCCTCGTCCTCCACCCAGTCGAAGGTCTTCGTCACGGCCTTCTTCCAGCTCCGGTACTGCTTCTCCCGCAGCGAGTCGTCCATCGCGGGGTCCCACTGCTTGTCCTGGGCCCAGTTCTGCCGGATGTCGTCCTCCGACTCCCAGAACCCGACCGCCAACCCCGCCGCGTAGGCCGCGCCCAGCGCCGTGGTCTCGTTCACCACCGGCCGGATCACCGGAACCCCGAGGATGTCCGCCTGGAACTGCATCAGCAGCTCGTTGACGACCATCCCGCCGTCCACCTTCAGCGACTTCAGCGGCACGCCGGAGTCCGCGTTCATCGCGTCGATGACCTCGCGCGACTGGTACGCCGTGGCCTCCAGCACCGCCCGCGCCAGGTGCCCCTTGTTCACGAACCGGGTCAGCCCGACGATCGCCCCGCGCGCGTCCGACCGCCAGTACGGCGCGAACAGCCCCGAGAACGCGGGCACGAAGTACGCCCCGCCGTTGTCCTCGACCGTCCGCGCGTGCTGCTCGACCTCCGCCGCGGTCCCGATCATGCCCAGGTTGTCCCGCAGCCACTGCACCAGCGACCCGGTGACCGCGATCGACCCCTCCAGCGCGTACACCGGGGCCTTGTCGCCGATCTTGTAGCACACGGTGGTGAGCAGCCCGTTCTCGCTCATCACCTTCTCGGTGCCCGTGTTGAGCAGCAGGAAGTTGCCGGTGCCGTACGTGTTCTTGGCCTCGCCCGGCGAGAGGCACGCCTGCCCGAACGTCGCCGCCTGCTGGTCGCCGAGCACGCCCGCGATCGGCACGCCCTCCAGCGCCCCCCGCGTCCTGACCTCGCTGTACACCTCGGACGACGACCGGATCTCCGGCAGCATCGACAGCGGGATGCCCATGTCGGCCGCGATCTCCGCGTCCCAGTCCAGGGTGTCCAGGTCCATCAGCAGCGTGCGGGACGCGTTGGTCGGGTCCGTGACGTGCAGGCCGCCCTGCACCCCGCCGGTCAGGTTCCACAGCACCCAGGTGTCCATGTTGCCGAACAGCAGGTCCCCGGCCTCGGCCCGCTCCCGCGCGCCCTCGACGTTGTCGAGCACCCACTTGACCTTGGGCCCGGAGAAGTACGTGGCCAGCGGAAGGCCCGTCTTCGCCCGGTACCGCTCCTGCCCGCCGCCCAGCGCGCCCAGCTCGGCGCAGATGCGGTCCGTGCGGGTGTCCTGCCAGACGATCGCGTTGTAGACCGGCTTGCCGGTGGTCCGGTCCCACACCAGCGCGGTCTCGCGCTGGTTCGTGATGCCGACCGCGGCCAGGTCCGAGGCGTTCAGGTCCGCCCTGGCCAGCGCGCCCGCCGCGACCTGGCGCGTGTTCAGCCAGATCTCCTCGGCGTCGTGCTCGACCCACCCCGCCTTCGGGAAGATCTGCTCGTGCTCCTTCTGGTCGACCGCGACGACCCGCCCGGAGTGGTCGAAGACCATGCACCGGGTGGAGGTCGTGCCCTGGTCGATGGCGGCGACGTACTTCGTCATCAGTGGCCCTTCGTCGTCGGAGGAGGCCCGGTCAGACCGGGAGTGCCAGGTACAGGAGTGCGGCGAGCGCGCCACCGATCAGCGGCCCGACCACCGGGATCCAGGAGTAGCCCCACTCGGCGCTGCCCTTGCCCTTGATCGGCAGGAGCGCGTAGACGATGCGGGGGCCGAGGTCGCGGGCCGGGTTGATGGCGTAGCCGGTGGGGCCGCCGAGGGAGGCGCCGAGGCCGATGACGAGGAACGCCACGCCCGCGTAGCCCAGGGCGGAGTTGCCGAAGTTGGGGGTGCCGTCGGCGGCCAGCTCGACGCCGGGGCTGAGCAGGATCCAGATGACCAGCACGAACGTGCCGATCACCTCGGTGAGCACGTTCCACGGCGCGCTGGCGACGGTCGGCCCGGTGCAGAAGACACCCCTGGTGCCCGCCGGGTCGTCGTGGTTGTCGAACTGCTTCTTGTAGGCCAGCCAGGCCAGCGTCGCGCCGAGCATGGCACCGATCATCTGCCCCGCGAAGTAGACCGGCACGTCGGCCCACTCGGTCTTGCCCGCGGCGGCCAGGCCGAGGGTGACGGCCGGGTTGAGGTGCGCCCCGCTGGGGGCCGAGACGCTGGCGCCCACGAACACGGCGAGACCCCAGCCGAAGTTGACCAGCAGCCAGCCGCCGCCCTTGCCGAGCGAGTCCTTGAGCGTCACGTTGGCCACGACGCCCGCGCCCAGCAGGATGAGCAGGGCGGTGCCGAGCGTCTCCCAGACGAAGATCGAACCGGCGGTCATGTCGCCGTACCTCCTCTCGTGCAGGTGGACGGCGACCAGCCGGGCTCGGCGTCGTCGCCCATCCCACGGAGTGTGACGTTAAATCGCCATGATCGACTTGTCCATACCGGACACAACAGCGGGTACCGTGGGGGTGTCAGTCCAGCTAGGACGATCCGGCGGCGCCGCCGAGGGCGCGCGGCCACCGGTCGGACAGCACGTCGAGGAGGCGCTTTCCAGTGGCCACGCGCAACCCGTCACGAACCTCCGCAACGGGCAGGCTCGGTCCCGAGGACCGGGAGCGGTCGTGGCGCAGGCTCGGTGAGGAGACCTTCGACCTGGTGATCGTCGGCGGCGGCGTGGTCGGCGTCGGCGCGGCCCTGGACGCCGCCACCAGGGGCCTGAAGGTCGCCCTGGTGGAGGCCCGCGACCTCGCGTCGGGCACGTCCAGCCGGTCGAGCAAGCTCTTCCACGGTGGCCTGCGCTACCTGGAGCAGTTGGAGTTCGGCCTGGTCAGGGAGGCGCTGCGCGAGCGGGAGCTGATGCTCACCAAGATCGCGCCGCACCTGGTCAAGCCGGTGAGCTTCCTGTACCCGCTGACGAACCGGGTGTGGGAGCGGCCGTACACCGCCGCCGGGCTGCTGATGTACGACACCATGGGCGGCGCGCGCTCGGT
>NZ_JBQGCX010001353.1:0-3534 GCF_052038725.1 Actinosynnema sp. | reverse complement strand
GACCTGGGGACGGGCGCGCCGGGCGGAAACCCGAAGAAAACGCGGGTGCTGTCGGCCGGAGGGCCGGGAATACCGGTTCTCCGGAAACGCGGAAAGATAGGGGTTTTGCTCACGGAATCGACAGGTGGCCAAATCTTGTGCGGACCGCCGGGCGCTGCTAACTTCCGCGAAGTCGTTATTCCCTGTTGAGGAGGAATTGAATGCGGTCGAGGTTCCGCGCGCTCAGCGCCCTGCTCGCCGTTTCCGCCAGTCTCGCCGTTTTCTCCCCCGCCGCGTCCGCCGACCCGATCCCGGCTCCGCTGCCGCCGAACTGCGGCGTCGCCGACTTCTGCACCTGGTCCGTCTTCGTGATCCCCGGCGAGCCCTCCGACGCCGTCCCGACCATTCGCACGACCGGCGACTGGAGCGGTGAGGCGGTGGCGTTCCGGCTCTACAACAACACCGGTCGCTACGCGCACGTGTCGTACGAGGAGAAGCTCGACGACGGCACCATCCGCCGGTACGAGAGCTGCTTCGGCCCGGTCTGGCGCTACTTCACCCGGCCGTTCACCGTCACCGGCGTGACCTTCCACGACCAGCCGACCCAGCAGTACTGCTAGTCCGCCGCGGGTCCACGACGGCCGCCGCTCCCACGCCGGGGGTGGCGGCCGTCGTCGTGAACTGACTGTGGCGCGCGTCACACTTGTTGCGGCCGGGGAACTCCCTCGTTCCAGCGTCCGACCCCCTAGCGTGACGAGTTGCTCACGATGCGCTGTCGCCCCTGGTCGGCGGCGGGACTCAGGAGGGTTCGGTGGGACACGACCTCACCCGGTCACCGGGAGGCCCGCCTTGATCAGCCACGAGATCGACTTCGTGAAGCTGGACCCGACCCAGAACATGACCCTCCTGGTGCGCACCGAGCACCCCGAGGAGGAGCACCGGGACATCGCCCTGCGGCTCATGGCCTACGAGCACCTGCACGCCGAGCAGGTCGGGTTCGTGCGCAAGCCCGGATCACCCGACGCCGACATCAGCCTGCGCATGGCGGGCGGCGAGTTCTGCGGCAACGCGTGCATGGCCCTCGCCGCGCTCGCCGCACCCCCCGACGAGCTGGCGGGCGGCCACCCCGTCGACGTCGTCCTGGAGGCCTCCGGCGCGCGGGACCTGGTCCGCTGCCGCGTCCTGCGGCACGCCCGCGAGTACACCTGCGAGCTCGCCATGCCGCTCCCGGAGTCCGTGGAGCGCGGCGCGGACGGGGTGGCGCTCGTGCGCTACGACGACTCGCTGCACGTGGTCGTGGAGACCGGCAGGCCCGACCCGGCGCTCAGGGCGTGGGCCCAGCGCCTCGCCGCCCGGCTCGGCGAGCGCGGGGACGCCTCGCTGATCGGCGTCATGCTCTACGAACCGCGCTCCGGCCACCTCACCCCGCTGGTCCACGTCCCCCTGCTGGGCAGCGCCGTCTGGGAGCGCGGCTGCGGGTCGGGCGCGGCGGCGCTGGCCGCCTACCTGGCCTGGGAGGGCCGGACCTCCGTCACCACGCGCGTGCGCCAACCCGGCGGCGTGATGACCGTCGCCGCCGACCACGCGCGGGGCGCGCTCACCGGCGTCCGCGTGCAGGGCACCGTCCGGGTCGTCGCCGAGGGGAGGGCCTACCTCTAGCCGCGCGAACCGCGCACCACCGGGACAGCGCACCACCGGGACAGGAGGAGCATGGGCACCGCAGAACTCCGACCGCTGCTCGACGAGCACCTGACCGCCCTGCGGCGGGCCGCCGCGAGCTACGACGGCACCACCCGCCACGCCCCCGACGTGGAGCGCGTCGTCGGCGACTACTCCGCGTTCGTCACCGACCCGCGCCACCACGCCGCCTGGGACGCGCTCGCCCACGCCGACCCGCCGTGGTTCGCGCCCCTGGTGGACGAGCTGCGCGCCTCGTCCGCCCGCTGCGCCGCGATCATGGAGAAGCACCGCGCCCTGGACCTGCTCGACGGCCGCACCGCCAGGGCGGGCTACTTCGACAACGTCGAGTCCTGCATCGCGGACGAGTTCGGCGCGTTCCACCTCACCGCCGACTCGCGCGTCCTGCTCGTCGGCTCCGGCTCGTTCCCCATGACCCCGCTGCGCGTCGCCCGCCTCACCGGCGCCCGCGTCGTCGGCGTCGACATCGACCCCGAGGCCGTCGAACTCGGCCGCCGGGTCGTGCGGGCGCTCGGCGACGGCCTGGACATCACCCTGGAGCCCACCCCGCTCCCGGAGCTGCCCTTCACCGCCGAGGCCACGCACGTCATCTTCAGCTCCACGGTTTCGGTGAAGTACGACCTGCTCGACGCCCTCCACGCCACCACGCGCCCCGACGTGGTCGTGGCCATGCGCTACGGGGACCGCCTCAAGTCCCTCTTCAACTACCCGACCAGGCCCGTCGACCCCCGCAGGTGGGTGCGCTCCGGCTCGGTCCTGCGACCCGAGCACATCTTCGACGTCGCCCTCTACACCAAGGCGTGACCGCGCCCAGAGCGCAGATCGGAACAGGGATGGACGACTTCCAACGGGTCCTGATCGCCGGGACCGGGCCGACCACCGCGCAGCTGGCCGTGCTGCTCGGGACCGGGCGGGGCAGCGCGGTGGGCGTCGCGGGCAGGCGCTCCGCCCGCTCGGCCGCGTTCTTCGCCGGGCTGGAGCGCGCGGGCCGCACCGTCCGCGTCGACGTGCAGGACGAGCGGCACCGGGCGGCGGCGGGCGAGCACCAGGTGGCCGAGGTGTTCCAGGGCTACGGGGCGGTCGCCGGCCGGTGGGGGGCGCTCGTGCTCGCGGTGACCGCCGACGCCTACACCCCGGTGCTCGACCAGGTCGACCCCGAGGTGCTGCGCGGCCTCGGCTGCGTCGTCCTCGTCTCACCCACGTTCGGCTCGCACGCCCTGGTGCGCGGGCGGCTGCGCGCCCTGGGCGCGGACGCCGAGGTGATCAGCCTCTCCAGCTACCTCGGCGACACCCGCTGGTCCGACGGGACCCCGTCACCCCACGTCCTCACCGCGGGCGTCAAGAAGCGCCTCTACCTCGGCTCCGACCGGGGCGCCACGCCCAACCTGGAGCTGCTGCGCGAGCTGCACCGCGGCCTCGGCGTGGACCCGGTGGCCGTCTCCGGCCCCCTGGAGGCCGAGACCAGGAACATCTCCCTCTACGTGCACCCGGCGCTGTTCATGAACGAGCTCGCCCTGAACGCGGTGTTCTTCGAGACCTCGCCGGTCAAGTACGTCTACAAGCTCGTCCCCGAGGGCCCGGTCTCGCCCGCGCTGGTCAACGACGTCGTCAGCCAGTGGCGGGAGATCACCGCCCTCGTCGCGCGGCTGGGTGTCGACGGCGTCAACCTGCTGCGGTTCATGGTGGACGACAGCTACCCGGTGCGGCCGGAGAGCATCTCGCGCCGGGACGTCGAGCGGTTCGAGGAGCTGCCGCCGGTGCACCAGGACTACCTCGTGTACGTCCGCTACGCCTCGCTGCTGGTCGACCCGTTCTCCGAGCCCGACGCCGACGGTCGCTACTTCGACTTCTCCGCCA